>NZ_JBAPXX010000123.1:0-9216 GCF_049284435.1 Acinetobacter sp.
ATCTGATTATTTTTAGGTAAATCAATAGGTTCATTAAATACCGTTTTCGGTTGCGCCGTACGTAATGCTTTCTGGAAGGGAATAAAGGCCACCGCAATCGCGCCCATCATGACAAAGGCCAGACTGGTATCCCAGTCGCCAAATAGACCCAGGAAATGACTGAGGCCATCTGGCTTCGCCCCACACTTGAGAAAGTTCTTTCAGACTTAGGTATACGCTATCCAGAAATTAATGAAAAAATACAAGTGAACTGGGACAACTTGGGCGAAATTCAGCTATCAGCTCTCTTTCAATGCCCGACGGCCCTATGGGCTCCGCATTGAAATCAAGTGCGGCGTGTCTAAGCGTGACATGCAAGCTTAGGAATATCTAGCCATACGGCTGTTGGAAAATACCGAGTCAGATACTCCTTTAAATACTGAATGGTATCCATCGCAATCGTTTGGTCCTGATGGTCATCAGCATGGTTAAATGCCACAGCATAAAGTGCGACTTCACGTTCTTTGAGTAGCTCCAGACTCAGCAAAGTATGATTAATACTGCCCAGACGACCTGAAGTCACCAGAATGACAGGATAATCGTGCGTTGCAATATAATCGATCGTTAGCATATCCCGGGTCAGCGGCACCATTAATCCGCCCGCCCCTTCAAGCAGAACCCGGTCATAACGCTCAGCCAGTATAGTGGCTGCCTGCTGAATTTTTTCGAAATCGATTGAACGCCGATCCAGTTCAGATGCCAGATGCGGTGAGGCCGGATAGCTAAAAATTTCTGGCATAGTCAGCTTGTCATGATCTTCAGGCAGCAGCCCACATCCCATGATCGTCCGGTGCTGCTCGATATCTTCTGAAACATCCGTATTACCAGTTTGAATCAGCTTTTGGGTAATAGTGTGAATCCCCTGTTCATTCCAGCTTTTGGCTAAAAAACCGGTGGCATAGGTCTTACCAATAGCGGTATCAATGCCGCTGACAAAATAGATTTTCGAACTCATAGGGCTTTCCGTGCAATCAGGTAAATGGGATGGTAGGTCAAAGGATAACTCCCAGTTTCCGGGATCTGGAATTGAGCATAATGGTCCTCGAACTGCGCAAGTGAACTTTTGCTCCAGCGAAAACCCTGAGCCGTTGCCTGCACACCGGTAGATTTCATGTGTTTTAACACATCTCTAGGCTGGGCAAAGTTGAGCTGGATCCGTTCTTCATTTGCCATCAGCAGTTCAAAGCCCTGTGTCTGCAAGATATTTGCTACAGTTTCCAGTGATAAATAATCCAGACCTTGTCCTGTTAATACTTTAATTTCTTTTAAATTGTCTTCTGCATAACTGGCAAAACAGAAATATCCTGATGGGTTCAAGGCATTGGCCACTTTTCGGATTAAGGCCGGTAGCTCCTGAATCCACTGCAAGGCTGAACAGGACACCACCAAGTCTAAAGACTGCGGTAATGGCAACTGTTCGATATCGCCTATGCCCCAGATGAATTGCTCAGTTTCAGGAAAATGCTGTTTCACTTCAGGATAAAGATCATTTAAAAACAACTGATCAACCCCATAATGCTGTAAAAAAGCATGGCTAAACAGACCTGAACCACAACCAATTTCCAGCGCACGTTGCATATGTGGTTGGGGAATATGCTGTTGCATTAAATGAAGTAAATGCTGAGCGACATGGCGCTGTGCTACGGCATGCTGATCATAACTGTGCTGAGCCTGAGCAAATCGTTGTGCAATCAGTGTGTTGTTCATGGCTGATACTGCTCCAGTACACTAAAACAGTGCTGAATTTCCTGATTCTTTATTCCGTGATGCAAACATATCCGCAATCGTGACGAGTTTTTGGGAACAGTGGGTGGACGTACAGGCAATACATAAAAACCATGATCTTGCAAATAGGCTGCTGAAGCTACGGTCTGATGCGTATCTCCAATAATGACCGGAACAATCTGGGAACTTGACGGACAGTCATAACCCAGATTTTTTACTGCCTGCTGACTGTATTGTGATAATGCGGTTAATGCTTGGCGTTCTGCCTGTAAGCCCTGTTGATGCTGAAAGATAAAATTTGTCCAGGCCATACAGATGGGAGGTTGGGCAGTACTGAAAATGAGCGGGCGCATTGAATTAATCAGATATTCCCGGATTACCGGTTCGCAGACCAAATAGCCACCAACCGAAGCAAGCGCTTTACCAAAGGTACCTACCAGGAAATCGATATCCCCTATCACATTATATTGCTCGGCACAGCCCAGTCCACGTAAACCGCGTACGCCTATCGCATGCGCTTCATCAACATACAGCATGACTTTAGGATACTGTTTCTTTAGAGCCACCAAAGCAGTTAAATCGGTTTCATCCCCATCCATACTAAAAATGGATTCTGTGACGACAATGATACGTTCAATTGACTCATCTGACTGATATTTCAATAAAAGCTGTGCCAAGTGATCTAAATCATTATGCCGATATCGCACATAATTCGCTTTAGATAAACGGATACCATCAATCATACTGGCATGAACCAGTTTATCAGCAATGATTTGGGTCTTACTATCTGCAAGCGCAGGTAAAATCCCGATATTCATATGATACCCGCTATTAAACAGCAGTATCGCACGGCCAAAGGCTTGCGACATGTTATGTTCAAGCTGTTCATAAGCTGGAAAATTTCCTGTCAGCAACCGGGAGGAACTGGCACTCATCTGCCGCTCAGAAACAGGAGTCATATCAAAAAATGCTTCCCGTAAATCCAGTTGGCTGGCAAGACCCAGATAATCATTCGATGCCAGATTCAACATGGTTTTGCCGTTGAGTTCAAAATGGGCAGCACTGGTAATTTTGGATTTAAACTCGCGGTACTGCCCTTGTTGCTTTAATACATCAAGTTGCTGTGCAAAATGTTCGAGGTAATTCATGCTGCAAGCTCCATGTGCTGAATCATATCTATCATATGTTCCAGCAATGTCTGCAATTCGGCTGTAGAAATAATAAAAGGCGGCATAACATACACAAGCCTGCCAAATGGACGAATCCATACACCACGACGAACACATTCTGCCTGAAATTCAGCCAGATTCACTGCCTGATGCAACTCAACCACTCCAATTGCACCAAGCACCCGCACATCTTTGACTACAGGATGCCCATCTAAACCATGTAAGGTACTTAATTGCTGTTCAATGCGCTGTATATTGGCTTGCCAGTCCTGTGCCAGTAAAAGCTGGATACTTTTTACTGCAACTGCACACGCCAAAGGATTGGCCATAAAGGTCGGACCGTGCATAAAAACGCCCGCTTCACCCCGAGAAATGGTCTCTGCAACCTGCTTGGTGGTGAGCGTAGCAGACAATGTCATATAGCCACCGGTCAAGGCTTTACCTAAACAAAGTATGTCAGGGATGATATCGGCATGCTCATAGGCAAATAGCTTACCAGTGCGTCCAAAACCTGTCGCAATCTCATCCAGAATCAGGAGTACATCGTATTGCTTACACAAAGCTTTGGCTTGACGTAAGTATTCAGGATGATAAAAGCGCATCCCCCCCGCGCCCTGAACGATCGGCTCAATAATCATGGCTGCAATCTGCTCATGCTTTTCTGCCAGTAACTGTTCCAGTGGCTGGATATCCTGCTCCTGCCATTCGCCATTGAAGCGACTTTCAGGTGCAGGAACAAAATATCGATTAGGCAGGCTTGAACCGAAGATTTGATGCATACCCGTGACCGGATCGCAAACTGACATCGCGTTCCATGTATCACCATGGTAGCCCGAACGTGTCGTGACAAAATTACTCTTTTCCGGTTGATCTTGGGCATGCCAATATTGCACCGCCATTTTCAAGGCAACTTCTACAGCAACCGACCCGGAATCAGCAAAAAAGACTTTATCAAGCTCAGATGCCGTAATCTCCAGCAGAATTTTCGCAAGTTCAATGGCAGGCTGATGGGTCAATCCGCCAAACATCACGTGTGACATCTTATTAAGCTGCTCAATGGCGGCGTGATTCAGCTCAGGATGACTGTAGCCATGAATCGTACACCACCAGGAAGACATACCATCAATCAGCGCCGTGCCATCTTCCAGATAGATTTGGGCACCGCTGGCGCTAGCGACTGAATAACATGGCAAGGGTGCAGTCATTGAGGTATAGGGATGCCAAATATGCTCTTGATCAAAAGCGTCAAACACAAAATTCATCCTGAAAAATTGTGGAAATATCGATCTTAGCCTGCTCAGTTAAAAATGCAAATTGCTAAGCTTACGATTTAGATGAAGCAGTCGCTAAAGTGGCCATAAAATCCAGAATAGGTGCCAATACCAACTCTGTATCGAACAGGATTGCATCATGTGTGGCATCAATTTTTTTAATTTGGATCATACTTTGTTGAGAAATGACAGGTTCTTGAGAAACTTTGTAGGGAACGAGTGAATCTTGGTTTGAAAATATAAACAGTATCTTCGTTGAACAGGTTTTTAAGATCTCTACCAAATTTAATTGCTTCAAAAGATAAAGATGCTTTTTTTGATGATTTAAATCAATTAAAGACAGTTGGGATTGTAAATATTTTACCCGTTGCCGTGCATCCTTCGTCCCCATACAGACAAGATGACTAAAACGTTTCAATGTCGTCAACATGTCCAGTCGGGCAGCCTGAGAAAATTTTTCAAAATCAGTTTCAGGCATTGCCTGTTGCCAATCTTTATTGGCAACAAAACAAGGATTGGACATACAGGCAATGACAGGCTTTGCTACTCGTGTCTGCTGAAAGATTTCATTGGCCAAATATATGGCCAATTGTCCCCCTAAAGACCAGCCTATGAGCACATCATAATCTTGTGCGAGCTTTATCTTTTCCTGCAGGGTGGCTGCATCAAAGGGGTCAAAAATATCAGAGAGTGCGACTGTATGATCTGACTTGAGTTTTTCAGAAAATTCTTCCAGGACGGTTGTCCCCAGTCCCCAGCCTGCAATCAATAATATATTCATCTGCTATTCCCTGTGAAAATACATTACGCCGTCAAGCCATAGAGATTTTTTGAAATCAAAATTATTTCTTTTCAAAAAAGTATAAAAATACTTTTAACCTAAAAAGAAAAAATTGCCTGTCTTGACGCTAATAACCCAAGGCCTAGATCTTTGTACGAATAAAGCGACCTAGGCCATACCCTCTTTATTCATAATTCGGCAAGCTAGCCGATAGCTACACGAAAAAACCGCTAGCTCAGGCTGAAAAACGGGATAGTAAGGATATTCACATCGTGACCAAAACATTTAAGCCATATTCATATAAGACAATACATCATGTTGTATCGTATGACTTATGACATACGGTTATGTCTTTAATCTCAAGAATGAAGCTCTATACTTGAATAAATAAAAATGGCATATGAAATCCATCATAATGCTTTATATCAAAAATAATTTTTATTTTTTCTATACAAAAAATATTATTAATTTAAACTCTGAAAAACAAATATATATTTTTCATATACGATCTGTAAGAAAAATAACGAAATGAAAGTTTTCTAGCAATTTTAGAATAAAAAGTTATGCAATAAAAAGAAAAGTTTTAATCATAAAATTTGGTATGAGCTAAATTTTTTAATATTTTATTTGGAAATCTAAATAAAGCTAGTATATTAAAAATTAATTATAAAAAAGGAAGATGGTAGTAATGAAAATCAAGCATCCCATCCTAAAATTACTTATCAGCTCACTGTGCTTAAGTTCTCTACATGCAATGGCTTTTCCTATCCTTCCCGATAGAACCAATCCTCATGCTTCTAATATTTCTGGAAAAATACCGGGCACAGTATTATCCATACATGAACAAAATACTGGTTTATTTAATAATGCTTCACAGCAGTTATTAGTTAATTACCGTAGTCGTGGGGTACTGTCTGAACCAATTGTGACTTCAGGATATATTCTATTGCCTAAAGGTACTCCTCCTAAAGGTGGTTGGCCTGTTCTGGCTTGGGCACATGGTACCACTGGCGTAGCAGACACCTGTGCTCCCTCTGGAGATTATACTGGTGGACCAGTGCATGTTTATCAGCAAATCGCTGCCAGAGCATTAGATGCATGGCTTGCCCGTGGATATGCAGTCGTTGCACCAGATTATCAAGGCTTAGGCACTCCAGGTGGTCATCCCTATATGAATGCGCAAAGTCAGTTGCATACTGTGGTAGATGCTGTCCGTGCAATCCACAATTTAAAACCTTATAAATTTAATAAAAATTGGTATGTTATGGGACATAGTCAAGGAGGCGCTGCGTCTCTTAAAGTCGCAGCAGATGGCCAGAAAGATGCACCTGAATTCAATCTGCGCGGAGCAATTGCACTGGCACCGGGTGGCTATCAGTATGAAGGAATTGCTGAATACGTCGCTAAAAATTCGCAGATTACCACCGATGTTGCCGCATTTTTTCCGATTGTTCTTCTAGGAGCCGAAGCCGCAGATCCAACTCTTGCTCCCGCGAATTTAGTCAGTCCCGAAATGGGAAAAATCCTTAACGATGCACGCAGTCGCTGTCTGTCAGAACTACAATCTGATCTGCAGCAAGCACCTAGAACAGTCTTTAAGCCTAATGTGAATCTGGCACCTTTAACAAACTATTTGAGAAAACAGTCTATTGAGAATATGACACCCACTGTACCCGTTCTTCTAGTCCAGGGTGAGAAAGACCAGCTTGTCGATTATCGTGGTACGTATGCTTATTATCAGCAGATATGTACAAAGCAAAAACCTATTGCCTTTCATCCCATCCAGAATGGGGATCATCGAGATTCTTTAAGACAAAGTGAATTACTGATTGGAAAATTTCTTCATTCAGTTGAACAAGGGAAATCTTTAAACACTTGTCCTACGAAATAAGATGACAGGTTGAGGCATTTAAGGTCAAAAAATCCTGTAGAGCATGAAAATCTAGTATTTCAGGTTTCTATATAGAAATGGAGATAAATCAAAATGATAATGGAAAGCTTATTGTCACTAAGAGGTAAAACCGCACTGGTAACAGGCGGTGCTGCAGGCATTGGTAAAGCTAGTGCACTTATTCTTGCACAGGCAGGAGCGAATGTGATGATCGCCGATTTAAATTCGGAAGTAGCTCAACAGACAGCTGAGGAAATCAGGCAACTCACTGGCGGCAATATTGAATGGGTCTCTTGTAATATTTTGCAAGATGATCATTTGGTTAATGCCGTGAATAAAACAATTGAAAGCTTTAATCATATTCACATTTTAGTGAATAATGCTGGCGGCGGCGGGGGTGGCCGTGAATCTCCTGATCAAATTAGTGTAGATAACATACAACGTGATTTTCAGCTTAACGTATTTGCCGCTTGGCGATTGTGTCAACTCGTTGCACCTCATATGAATACAGCCGGTTATGGCTCAATCGTCAACATTAGCTCGATGAGTTCGATTAATAAAAGCCCTGCCATGAGTGGATATGCTTCATCAAAAGCGGCATTGAATCATATGGTCGCTAATTTGGCACATGATTTCGGTCCTAAGGTGCGGATTAATGCTGTAGGGCCAGGAGCAATTTGTACTGCTGCGTTAGAAACAGTATTGACGCCTGAGATTGAAAAAAGAATGCTGTCTCATACACCATTAGGTCGATTGGGTGAACCTGAAGATATCGCGAGAGCTGTATTATTCTTTGCTGCTCCTATTTCATCCTGGATTTCTGGCCAAACCTTATTTGTAAATGGTGGAGGTGTACAAACACTTGATTAAAGATTGCTTTCCTTGAACCTGTAACTTATTAATCGAAGGCGCTGTACTATATAATGTAGACCAGCGCATCTTTACAACCTAAAACTATCTACTGAAAAAGTTTAATGACTTATTTAAATCAGGTTTCTTATTTTTAGACTAAATATAACTCCTTGTTGGCTGTTATATACTTCCGCCTTTCCATTATGCAACTTCATGATCGACTTAACGATAGCTAAACCTAAACCGCCAGTCTTTGCTTTGAAATGTCGACTGCTATCTATTTGATAAAAACGGTCAAACAAGTGAGGTAAATGTTGTTGATCAATATAAATATTCTTAGTTAGAACTTCGATGATCACATGATGCTCTGTAGATTTTGCGGAAATTAGGATGTCTTTTTCTTCACATCCATAGTCAATGGCATTGATCATGAGATTGGAAAGTGCCCTTTTTATTAAATCTGCATTCGCATATATTTGAACTCCTTCTTCCAAGTTCAAAATAAACTTCATTTGTCTATCTTCAGCTAAAAATTCATAGTAATGCACTAGCTCTAAAATAAGCCCAGCTAGATCGATATTTTCTTTTTCAATAATATAATCAGCATTTTCAGAGCGAGCAATAAATAACATATTCTCAATCATCTTGCTTAGCCGTTCATACTCTTCCAGATGAGAGTATAAAAGCTGCTCCATTTCTCGCTGTGAACGAGATTGCATCAGCATGATTTGAGTCTGCCCCATTAAGTTATTCAAAGGAGTCCTTAATTCATGTGCAATATCCTCAGAAAACTGTGCTAACTGGTCATAATTAATCTGAATTTTTTCCAACATGGCATTCATTGCTGAACTGAGTTTCTCCACTTCGATGGTGGCACTTTTAATCTCGATTCGCTGTTGAGGTTGATTACCCTGAATTTTATGTGTCTGCTCAATTAGATGATTGAGAGATTTCAGTAAATACAATCCCACCAAGCGTCCGAGTAGACTTGCTACGCCAATTCCCAATAAACTATAAAGAATCAACTTCCATAGATATTGATCCAACGTAGACTGAGCTTCATCAAACTGTGTGCCAGCAATCAGTTGATACTGTTGATGATTGAAATCTACAGTTTTATAAGCTAAACGGGTTGTGGGCAGTTGAAACTGGTTATCCAGAAAGAGAATTGTTTTTGATTTTGCTATAGCAGGAATACGAATTTTTAAAGGATTTATCTCAATTAAGGCGTGTTGCTGATTTCTTAAGATTAAAAGATTATCTTCTTTACCCAACATATTTTCATATAGATGAGGGTGTTGAACCAAAATCCGGAAACTTTCCTGATCCTGTAAAAATACCTCGATACGTTCGATACGCGCAGCTAAGTTCTGATCACGTTGTTTGGTTAACAGGTGCTGCATGTTGTGATAAGAAAGTAAGCCAACACCCAAAAATACAATGGAACAAACAATACTGAAAGAAATACTTAAGCGCGTTGTTAAGCTC
>NZ_JBAPXX010000124.1:0-1942 GCF_049284435.1 Acinetobacter sp.
GAACTGTTTGATGCGCAAGGGAAAAGCCTTTCCAATGAACAGATTGAAAAGCATATGAAAAAAGCGGTATTGGACGATGTCTGGAAAACCCTGGAAAAATCGACCTGGATCCAGGATGGCAAGCCAGATGCACCACGGGTGGTTTATGTCTTTTCCGATCCGAATTGTCCATATTGCTATAAATTCTGGCAAGCGGCTCGGCCTTGGGTCGAATCAGGCAAGGTACAGTTGCGTCATATTCAGGTCGGTGTGATCCGTGAAGAAAGCCGTGGCCAGGTGGCAACACTGTTGATGTCGAAAGATCCAGCGGCATTTTTTAACGATATAAACAAGAATAAAGGCAAAAAGCAGCTCAAGAAAATGGCAAAAATTCCTGCCGAAATTGCTGCAAAAATTGATGCCAACCAGGCCCTGATGGGGAAATACGGCTTTTTCTCCACACCGTCGATGATCTGGAAAAACAATCAGGGTGAATTTAAATCTACTCAAGGCTTGGCGATGGACGTTAAAGAGATTTTTGAACAATAAGATCGGATGAGATATGTCAACTTTGGATCATCCACGGGTACTGTTTTCTTTGGAATGAACCGCTCTGGCATAGAACCGGAGTGGTCTGACATTAATTGCATTTGGTTTCGTGATTGAAAAATCCAACCTGCTATTGCAATTAGGCGATCATTAACGTTATGCATAAAAAATAGCCTATGCATAGTGGATGGGGATTGGCGTCACTGCGACCGGCGGAATTTATTAAAGGTTATTATACTCAGCATCCTGTATGGCTAAACCTGTTTACTACTTTTAGCGGGCTGCTTCTGATGATTTCTTTTTGGATGCACTAAGAAGAGGGTTAGGCGCAATACAGCTCGTACAGCTTTTGCATCAGGCTCAAGACCTTGGGATCACTCAGACGATAGAAAATCTGTTTGCCCTCACGTCGGGTGCTGACCATGTCGGCCTTACGTAGCACAGTCAGCTGTTGTGAAAGTGTGGGTTGATGAATATCGGTAGATTCTTCAATTTCCTGAACATTCATTTCCCCGTCGACCAGGACACATAAGATTTTCAGACGATCAGGATTGGCTAAAACTTTTAGGCATTGGCTGACGAAATCGACTTGTGAAAAATCAATTTTGGCATTTGCAGCAATCATATCCATAAATGTCCTCAAAACTTTTGATGTAGCCCGTGCAGTTTACACAATTTACCATAAAACGGCTTGATTAATATTTTTTATTATATAATATTAAAAAGTATATTGTATAGAGATTGATTCATCATGCATGACTTCCTCATCGCATTTATTGGTGGCTTAATGCTCGGACTTTCCGTGGTTGGCTATCTTTACGTCAATGGCCGTATTGCAGGAATCAGTGGTTTGATTGGGCAAGTATTAAACTCAAAAACCATGTTTAAAACACCTGCAATCTGGTTTTTATCAGGCTTGATCATCACACCGTTTATTTATGGTCTGTTTGTACAACCTGAAATCGAATTGAACGCCAGCCCACTGATGATGATTGTGGCAGGTCTGCTGGTAGGCTTTGGGACACGTCTGGGTTCGGGTTGTACCAGTGGTCACGGAATTTGTGGCATCAGTCGCCTGTCTAAGCGTTCTATCATCGCGACCATGACTTTTATGTTTGCAGGTTTTGTCGCTGTTTATATTATCCGTCATATCACAGGAGCATTCTAAAATGAAAAATGTGTTTGCCTTTTTATTTGGTGCACTGTTCTCTGTGGGGCTGATGGTATCGGGCATGTCTAACCCTGAAAAAGTACTCGATTTCCTGGATCTGTTTGGCGACTGGGATGCCAGTCTGGCCTTTGTCATGATGGGCGCGATTGCGGTGGCCTTTATTCCCTTCCAGAAAGCATTACGTACGGCGCAACCGAAAACGGTATTTAATGAACCTATTGATTTACCTAAAAATAATCAGAT
>NZ_JBAPXX010000125.1:0-2034 GCF_049284435.1 Acinetobacter sp.
AGTCCAGATAGTTTTCTTCTTTTTCCAGGATTTCCTGAACCAGATCGCGGGTCACATAATCCATTTGGGTTTCAGCCAGTGCGACAGCTTTCTGGATAGCTTCGATATTTTCTTTAACTTTACGCACATCACAATGCAGCACTTCTTGAGTATGCTGACCAATATACAGTTTGCCCAAATTCTGTAAATTCGGCAAACCTTCCAAAAATAAAATACGTTCAATAATTTTATCGGCATGTTTCATTTGAACAATGGATTCTTTATATTCTGCCGAGCCCAGTTTCTCAATGCCCCAGTCATTAAACATGCGCGAATGCAAGAAATACTGGTTAATCGCGGTTAGGTGGTGATACAACACCTGATTGAGCTGATTAATCACATCACGATTGCCTTTCATTACATCACTCCATTTGGACCTGTTTTATCTTTCTAAGAAAGTGCTCTAATCCTGATAGTAAAGCAAGTCAGGGGCAAATGGCGAGTAATTTATCAAATCAAACGTAAAACCTCGTCTTCAAGGCAGGGTTATAAATAAGTGACCTAAGCCATACGACATGAAATGTCGTTTCAAGTTAACATTTTTAACTTTGGATATTCTATTCGTTATTTTCATTGATAAAATAATCGCATGAAAACACTTAAATTACGCATTAAAGATAAACATTTCAATATATTAGAGCAATTAGCATCTGAAGTGAATTTCGTCTGGAATTATGTCAATGATTTAAGCTTTAAACACCTTAAAAGAAAAGGTGAATTTCTCAGTGCTTACGATATTGCTAAATATACGAAAGGTACATCTAGGCTTTGTGGGTTGCATAGTCAAACCATTCAAGCTGTTACCGAAGAATTAGTCATACGCAGAAAGCAATTCAAGAAGACCAAACTAAGATGGCGGGTCAGTCATAAGAAATCAGCCAGAAGATCACTAGGTTGGATACCCTTCAAGAAAGTAGCAATCAAGTATGCTAATGGCCATATCCAGTATGGCAAGCATCAGTTTAAAATATGGGATAGCTATGGACTGTCAAATTACAGTATCAAGACTGGTTCATTTGTCGAGGATGCGCGTGGCCGTTGGTATGTCTGTTTAGTTGTGAATAGCCCTGAAATTGAGAAATCGATTGCGACTAATTTGATTGGGATTGATCTGGGCTTAAAGGATATAGCCACTTGTTCGGATGGTACAATAATTTCAAATCCCAAGTTCTACCGTCAATATGAACAGAAATTAGGGATTGCTCAACGAGCTAAAAATAGAAAACGGGTCCGTGCATTACACGCCAAGATTGCAAACTGTCGTAAAGACCATTTGCACAAAGCAAGTACGATGCTTATAAAGAAAAATGCACTAATTGTTGTAGGCGATCTGAGTGCGAAAAAACTGGTGAAAACCAAGATGGCCAAGTCTGTTTTGGATACTGGATTTTCAGCATTCAAGACCATGCTCAAGTATAAATGCGAGAACGCAGGAGTATGGTTTGAAGAAGTTAATGAAAGTTTCACAACCCAAATGTGTTCGTGCTGTGGTGAGGTCACTGCAAGCAGTCCGAAAGGTAGAGCAGATTTGCGAATAAGAGTATGGGAATGTGAAAACTGTTCAAGTGTTCTGGATCGGGACTTGAACAGTGCTAAGAACATACTTGCGCTTGGGCATAAGCGTCTCGCAGGAGAAATCAGCTCTATTTAGAGAGGTGAGGATGTCAAGGAACAGCAAATGAAAATCGCAATCGACTCGATCCAAGCTTTGATCAACGGCAATAAAAACCCGCCAGAGTCAGAGGCGGAGGAATGACCAAAGATCATTGTTTTTTCATTATGCTTATAGGGATAAATCTTTCTAAATTTATGCTGCAACGGCCAGCCGTGCTGCAATTTGTGAAACTTCATCACTGATGATCATACGAGCTTCTGGTGCACAGCGGCCACAGCAAGTCCCCAAGTCCAACATATCGCGAACATCACGATAACTTTCAGCGCCATTTGCAATAGCATCTTTAATGTCTTGATCTGTAATGCCACGGCATAAACAAA
>NZ_JBAPXX010000126.1:0-9202 GCF_049284435.1 Acinetobacter sp.
GCGCAAGCGGAAGGTTATTTTCAAACTTGAGCGTAATCGGGCCATTCCAGGGATGCAGATCATCCAGCAGTTGCTGATGTGTTTTTGCCTGTTGACCCAGTTCCCAGAGCCGAGCGATATTCTGAAACACCACTGCATTTTTCTTGCGACGAATATGAATGGACTGTTGTATAGACTCGATCGGCATGGAAGTGGTTCTCGCTTATTGTGCTTGATCAACCAGCATGGCATCGCCATAACTGAAGAAGCGATACTTGCTGTCTACTGCATGCTTATAAGCATTGAGAATATTGTCACGGTTGGACAAGGCAGACACCAGCATTAACAGGGTCGATTCTGGTAAATGGAAGTTGGTAATCAAACGATCGACCACTTTAAACTGATAACCCGGATAAATGAAAATCTGGGTATCACCTGTCCAGGCTGCCAGTTCACCGTTATGTGCTTGTGCTGCACTTTCGACTGCACGGGTGGCAGTTGTGCCTACGGAAATGACTTTATTACCACGCGCTTTGGTTTGGCGAATCATCTCGACCGCAGTTTCAGGGACATCGCACCATTCGCTGTGCATGATGTGATTTTGAATATCATCGGTACGCACTGGCAGGAAAGTACCTGCACCAACATGTAGGGTCACAAAGGTTTTTTGAATCCCTTTGGCTTCTAATTTTGCCAGCAGGTCAGCATCAAAATGCAGGCTGGCAGTAGGTGCTGCAACGCTGGCCAGTTTGGTCGGGTCATTAAATACAGTTTGATAACGTTCAGTATCGATCTCTTCCGCTTCACGGTTGAAATAAGGCGGAATCGGCAAGGCGCCGTATTGATCCAGCACATCGAGAATCGGTTGTGAAAATTCTACAATAAACAGGTTTTCATGACGGCCTTGTACGGTCACTTTCACTGCATCCGGGCCAATAAAAAGCTCTGCACCGGCTTTCGGAGTATTACTGGCCTTGATATGGCAATAGGCAATAAAGCGATCTTGCATACGCTCAACCAGCACTTCTACTGCACCGCCTGAAGCACGTTTACCTTTTAAACGGGCCTTCATGACTTTGGTGTCGTTCAATACCAACAAGTCGCCGTCTTCAAGTAAATTCAGAATGTCGGTAAATTGATGGTCATGATATTGACCTTGGGCATCGAGGTGCAGCAGGCGAGAGGCACTGCGTGTTTCCAGTGGATAGCGAGCAATCAGCTCATCGGGGAGATCAAAATTAAAATCAGAAAGTTGCATGATGATTTACGCTAAAAAAACTGCGGCTAGTATAAACTTTTTTCTTTTTTATGGCGGGAATTGCTCGATTTTAAAACGAAAAAATGCGATTTGTTTTAAAAATAAACAAATGCAAATATTCTGCGTTGACAGTGCTGAGAAATCGCGTATTATACCTTTCATCCACTCCCGAGGTGGTGAAATTGGTAGACGCGGCGGACTCAAAATCCGCTGTCAGAGATGACGTGTCGGTTCGAGTCCGACCCTCGGGACCAAAATTCTAAAAAACCCCAAGCACATTCAGTCTTGGGGTTTTTTATTGCCTGAAATAAATATTTGAATAATAAGTACTTCACATTATTAAAATCTAATGATAAATCATAGTTCTAGCTTAATTAATTGCGTAGTGATTAATAAATGGAAATGGATTGGAAGCTTGTTGCGCCGATAGCAGGGGTGATGATAGCTATTATTACATTGTTTTTGAAAAGACATGAAATAACAAACCTGAAGCATAAAAAGATTTCAGATAGGCTTGTATCAAGTATTCAATATTTTGAGAAATATTATGACAGTGGAAATGTTAATCAGTTAGTACTAGATAGAGCAGCGCAAGATCTTGCAAAAAGTCCGAATGTTGATCATAACTTGGTAAATAAACTAATTGAGTTTCATCAGAACTATTTGGTTAATTTTGATCATATGGTTTTTTTATTTGATCAAGGGATTAATTATATTTCTTATACAAAAGAGCAAACATTAAATATCTCTAAAGATTTATCTGTTAAGCCATTTTTGTCTTTGAATGCCACCTTTCGGCGTTATGTATTAATAGGAGGTTATTTTGTTTTTGCTTCATTAGGCATGGCGCTTTTATTGGTGCTTGGTTATTCTAGAAGTATTCAAGTTTTTGTTAGTATTGGATTTATCTTCGTTTCGGTGGTGTTTATTGCACTAGCATTACTATGCTTAGTACTTGAAAATCAACTTAAAGATGTGGTTGATTTCATAAACGAAATTAATGAAGCTAACGTAAAATATAAAAATATTAAAAAACCTAAAACTATTATATTGCTAGAAAGAAATGGTAAGTCTACCTAATAAGCTTTTTAAGATTTTTTTTTATTTGATATGAAATGGCAGTAAATAAAAAACCGGCACCTAAGTGCCGGTTTTTTTACACTACTGACTCAGTCAGTTTTGCAAAAGCTTAGATCGTTTCAAGCGCTGCATTCAAAGTTGCACTTGGACGCATCACTGCATTTACTTTCTCTTGGTCAACTGCGTAGTAACCACCGATGTCGACTGATTTGCCTTGAACTTCTGCAAGCTCAGCAACGATTTTCTCTTCATTTTCAGCTAAAGTTTTTGCAAGTGGTGCAAATTTCGCTTTCAATTCAGCATTTTCGTCTTGAGCAGCCAAAGCTTCAGCCCAGAATTTCGCCAGGTAGAAATGGCTACCACGGTTGTCCAATTCGCCAGTACGACGAGAAGGAGACTTGTCGTTATCCAGCAATTTACCAGTCGCTTGGTCTAAAGTTTTAGCAAGTAACTTGATGTCGTCATTGCCTTCTTTAATACCCATTTCTTCTAAAGATACCGCCAACGCCATGAATTCACCGAGTGAATCCCAACGTAAGTGGTTTTCTTCAACTAACTGCTGTACGTGTTTAGGAGCAGAACCGCCTGCACCTGTTTCGTACATGCCGCCACCTGCCATTAATGGCACGATAGAAAGCATTTTCGCAGATGTACCCAATTCCATGATCGGGAACAAGTCAGTCAGGTAGTCACGCAGGATGTTACCTGTTACAGAAATAGTATCTAGACCGCGCGCAACACGTTCAAGCGTATAACGCATTGCACGTACTTGTGACATGATCTGGATATCAAGACCAGTGGTGTCGTGATCTTTCAGGTATTTTTCAACTTTCTTGATCAGTTCATTTTCGTGTGGACGGTACGGGTCAAGCCAGAAGATTGCTGGCATGCCAGAGTTACGTGCACGAGTAACTGCAAGTTTCACCCAGTCGCGGATCGGTGCGTCTTTCACCTGACACATACGCCAGATATCGCCTTCTTCCACGTTTTGTGACATCAACACTTCGCCAGTTTCAAGATCAACGATGTTTGCAACACCAGCTTCAGAGATCTCGAAAGTCTTGTCGTGTGAGCCGTATTCTTCAGCTTTTTGCGCCATCAAACCAACGTTCGGTACAGTACCCATGGTTTTTGGATCGAAATTGCCATTCCACTTACAGAAATTGATCATTTCTTGGTAAATACGCGCGAATGTAGATTCAGGCATAACTGCTTTACAGTCATAAGGTTTGCCGTCAGCGCCCCACATTTTACCGCCACCACGGATCATTGCAGGCATAGAAGCATCTACAATTACGTCGTTAGGAGAGTGGAAGTTAGTGATGCCTTTTGCTGAATCAACCATTGCCAGTGCTGGACGGTGTTCTTGACAAGCGTGCAGGTCACGGATGATTTCTTCACGTTGAGAAGTTGGAAGTGTCTCGATCTTCTCGTAAAGGCCGGCCATACCGTTATTGACATTAATGCCAAGCTCATCAAAAAGCTTGCCATGTTTTTCGAATGCTTCTTTGTAGTAGATTCTTACACAGTGACCAAAGACGATTGGGTGAGACACCTTCATCATGGTTGCTTTAACGTGTAAAGAGAACAGGATGCCTGCTTCACGACAGTCTTCAAGTTCTTTCTCGTAGAAGTCGCAAAGCGCTTTTTTGCTCATGAACATTGAGTCGATGATCTCGCCGTCCAGAAGCGCAACTTTTGGCTTTAGAACAATGGTTTCACCAGACTTGGTGATCAGTTCCATTTTCACATCACGGGCGCGGTCTAAAGTCATCGACTTTTCGCCATGGTAGAAGTCACCTTCGTCCATGTGTGAAACGTGAGTTTGAGACCACTGTTTCCACTCGCTCATAGAGTGCGGGTGTTTTTTCACGTAGTTTTTAACGGCAGCAGGCGCACGACGGTCTGAGTTACCTTCACGTAGAACAGGGTTTACTGCTGAACCAAGACATTTGCTATAACGTGCCTTGATTGCTTTTTCTTCTTCAGTGGTCGGGTTTTCAGGATAGTCAGGGATTGCATAACCTTTAGACTGAAGTTCTTTGATACACGCTGTTAGCTGGCCAACAGAAGCACTGATATTTGGGAGTTTGATAATGTTCGTGTCTGGATCTTGTGTAAGACGACCTAGCTCAGCTAGAGTGTCAGGCACCTTTTGCTCTTCGCTTAGGTAATCTGTAAATTCGGAGAGCACGCGCACAGCTACAGAGATGTCACTTTTGACGATCTCAACGCCAGCTGGCTTAGTAAAGGTCTCAATGATCGGCAGCAGAG
The DNA here is from genome assembly GCF_049284435.1 of Acinetobacter sp. GTDB lineage: Bacteria > Pseudomonadota > Gammaproteobacteria > Pseudomonadales > Moraxellaceae > Acinetobacter. The sequence continues at coordinate 4,592 of NZ_JBAPXX010000126.1, forward strand.
AATAAGTCGCCAGTAATGGCGCCTCGTCGGTCAGTGTGTAAATGATAGTTGACTTTCCACCAGCCATATATAGCCCCTTGCGTTGGATTGAGTTTCTGAGGACCGAACTTTTGGCCCAGCCTCTTTGAACCGATTTGCTTAAATAAAAACATTGAGAGTATCGTCTTTCAGCGCATTTCAGTCAACGAAATATGCCTTTAGATTGAAATTTGGGCGAAAATTTGTACAGATTTGTGCGGTTTAGCCGTGTTTGTATTTTGTACAAAAAAATAATCATCTTCTGCTGTAAATCCTGATGAAAATGATCGGAAATGATCCGCTAGCCAATTGTATTCACTGAAAATAGTTTTTTGATCCTGACACAGGTTTAAACTGATCCTCGATATGGATATCGATACAGAGTGACTTGATGCTGTTTTGCGCAAATTTAGTCAGGCTGACTATGCAAATTTGTCCTTGGCAGATAGCCACATCATCATGGAATAGCTTTGCGCTATACTGGCACGCATTGATTAAATGATCTTAAAGCTTGAAGCTAACAAGGAAATGTAATGCCTAGCCTGTTTATTGTAATGCTCGGTGGTCGTCATGCCCGTGCCAATACAGAAGTTCATGATGTGGTCTTGGCAGTGGGAGAGAGTCTGGAAGATACTTATCCGCAATTAAAAAATGCCTGGTTTGCGGAACAGAAAGGCTTGCATATTGATGCCTGGGCGCAAATTAACGGGCTGGAGTTCGAGGGTAAATCCTATACGCTGCAATTTACTGATGCACAGCCACAGCAATCTGATGAAAAACTTTGGCTGATTAATCTGGGTGGTTATGATCCACGTGAATTTGGCGAGTTGCATCGTTATGTGCTGGTGGTCGCACAGAATGCCATGGTGGCCAAACAGCGTGGTAAAGCTTACTTCGCCCGGCACTGGCAAAAACAGCATACTGACCGTGTGTTGGATGTAGATGACTGTATTGCCATTGATCAGGTTTATGGCCGTTACGTACAACTGTTAGAGGGTAGTTTCAGTGGTAATCGCTCGGAAAATACTTATCTCACGATTTAAAGCTGTCTGTGATTGAATTAAACCTGCGGCTGGCTTGATGATTCGATAAGTGATTTAAAAAATCTCTTTATCAAAATTTAATAATTGGCATAATACTGCCAAGAAAAAACAGTTTTGACTGAGATGGAATGTCTTAAATGGATTTAATTCAGGCAAATGGACAACCGCGTTATGGACGTTTCAAGGAGCTTCCAAAAAGTATTGACTATCAGGCATATCAATACAAGAATCCTTATGGTCATGTACTGTCAGGCTGGCGTAAGCATCTAAAATATAAAAAATTCAAATTCTGTAGTATTCAGCACGAGCATTATACGATTGGACTGGCGATTGCCGATATTGCATGGGCAGGGCATGGTTTTGTCTATGTCTATAACCATATGACCAATGAAGTGCTGGAATGGAATGCAATTAATTTCCTGTCACGCAACACCGTACTGGATGAACAGCCACTGTTTAATCATAGTTATTTCCATAAATCACCTTTTCAGATCGATATCCAGCATGCCAACGGCGTGCGTTATATCAACGTCAGCAAATATGGCGAGATTAAACTCAGTGCCCGGATTTTTTGTGCCGGAACTGATCCACTGAGTATGTGCAGTCCGACCGGTATCAATGGCTGGACCTATACTCAGAAATTAACTACCTTGGGTTGTGAAGGTTTTTTCATTAACAAGCAGGGTGAAACCATCCAGTTTAATGAACGCACCTTTGCTTCTCTGGATGACACCTGCGGCTTTTTGCGCCCGGAAACGGCCTGGTTCTGGCTGTCCTGTAATTTCTGGGATGTGAACCAGAACCGGATTGGGATTAATCTGGCCTCAGGCGTAAATGAAAGCTTTGGCAATGAAAACTGTCTGTGGATCAATGGAAAGATTTATCCGTTGGCCGATGTGCTGTTCCAGCAGGAATCGGAAAACCAATGGAAGATTCAGTCGCTGGATGAAAAACTGAATCTGATAGTGAGTACAGGCTGGCGGCGTTATGAAAATCTGAACCTGCGCTTGGTCGGAAGTCAGTTTAGTCAGTGGCAAGCCAAGGTTTCTGGAACAATCCAGCAGGATGATCAGGAAATTATTTTATTGAATGAATATGCCTTGCTTGAGCAGCATTATGCCAAGTGGTAAATTATCTTGGGTCATTTAAAAGCCTTCAATTTTGAAGGCTTTTTGATTTGAGCTTAATCTTTGGCTGCCTGCCAGAAGGCTTCACCGGCCTGAATCGGGTCATTGGTTTCGGTTAAAGTCTTCACCCATACATCGTATTGCGCAATGACCGGATGCTGGCTGGGATGAAAATCTTTTTTAAACCAGTCCCGATATTGTGGGCCCATGCGGGTCAAAGTTCCGTTGCGACCAAACAACCAAGGCAGTCCTTTCAGGTTCATTTGCAAACGCTCTAAGACACTGAAGCCATCATGTTTTAGCATGACATTGGCGCGATAGGTGGTATAACTAAACATCAAAAATGTCGTGCTGAGCAGGGTCATTTTACGCATCCATTCAGGTGTTTTTGCGACATCTTTCATCACGTCAAAAGCCACATCACGATGCTCCATTTCTTCAATCGCATGCCAGGCAAACATGGCACGAACAAAAGGATGGGCATCTCTTAACGTATCTTTCTGTCCAAAAAAAGTCTCGGCCATTAGCGCAGTCAGATGCTCTGCTGCAGCAGTCACCGCGATATTGTATTCAGGTGAGCGGTTTTTCAAGTCGTAATTCATCATGTAATTCAGGCGCTGAATGAACTGATCTACGGGCATGCCTTGTTCACGCATCAGCTGGTTCATTTTTTCATGGGCAATGCCGTGCTGTGCTTCCTGACGAATAAAATCTGCCACACGTTTTTGCAGCTCCAGGTCTGTGATCTGATCCTGGAACAGGCGCACACTCTGAATAAAATAACGCTCGCCATCTGGAAATGTCAGGCTCAAGGCATCCAACATGCGGGTCAGAAAGGGATCGCCGCCCAACCAGTAGCGTGGAATTTCATCCAGTTTAAAATCAAGCTGGGTCCGTACTACGGGCTTTATCAAAGATTTTAATACTGCATTCATCTTGTACGTTCTTTTTTATGACGATGCGAACAGTATGTCGGGGAATCCTGTAATTGTTTTGACAGTGCTTGCCAATTTTTATACATTTTATGCCAAATGAAAATAAAACTGCTCAGACTAAAGCAGGCAGCGAGAAGCGCGCATGCAAGAAATTAAAATATCCAATGGTTATATTCAGCTTTGGGCGACCTATCTGCGCGGTCTGCAAATTGAGCCTTTGGAAGCTGACTTTCTGCAAGATGTACGTGAAGCGCTTGCGACCCTGATTGATCAGCCTTTTGCCACGCAAGTGCCGCTGGAATTATTAAATCAGCTTCTGTTAAGAACCCGGCAATATTTAAACTGTCCACAACTGATTTTCGAGATCGTGCAGGTCATTCGCCCGGAGCATTTTGGCGTGCTCGGTTATATGGCTTCGCGGAGCAGCAGTGTTTCGGAAATGATCCGCCATATCATGCGCTTTCAACGACTGGTGATTGATGGCAGTGAGTTTGTACCTTTGCAATTGAAGCAGCGTGAACACAGTATTGAATTATTTTGGGCCTATCTGGATGAAAAATATAATCTGTTAAATGAGCTGACCATGGCCGCGATGGTGCAGTTGGGACGCGTCATTTTGCAGGATCATCAACTGTTACTGCATTGTGTGCGTTTTGCTCATGCGCCTGATATGGCGAAAATGCATTATCAAAAGTTTTTTGCCAGTGAGGTTAAATTTTCTCAGTCCTATTATGGCATAGAGCTAGATTTGCAAGGGCTGGCACATCGGTCTGAGCAGGCAGATCCGATGCTATTACAGTTGCTGGTGCATCAGGCAGAACAGGCGATTGCCGCCAAGCCACCACTTGAGAATCATCTGGAGCAGGCACAGCAAATCATTGCTGAACAGCTGCGAACCCGGCAGCAGGCCATCAAAATTGAGCAGCTTGCCCAGCAGTTGTTAATGTCGACCCGAAGCTTGCAGCGCCTGTTCAGTACCTATCACACATCATTTAAAAAAGTGCTGGAACAGCAGCGGATCAAACGCTGCGAGATTTTATTACAGCAGGGGCTGAGTCTGAGCGAGATTGCCGAAGCGCTGGATTATTCCGATCAGTCAGCCTTGGCGCGCGCCTATAAGACTGCGACTGGACAAACCTTGCTGCAACGCAAGAAACAGTTAAAGCATTCCCGGTAATAAAAAAGCGACCTGTAGCGGTCGCTTTTTTATTTTGAAAAGATGATCAAGTTAAGCGCTTGCTTTGATCTTCGGATATCTAAATGCAATTGCAGCCATGGCAAAGATGGCCAGAATCCAGCAATAGTACACGCCGCCAATCAGTTCCACCGGCGAGATTTTTGCAATGGAGCAGGCAAGTAGCAACTGTGCGCCATAAGGAATTAAACCCTGTACAACGCAAGAGAAAATATCCATCAGTGCCGCAGAACGCCTTGGATCCACGCCGTATTCTTTAGCCACTTCACGTGCCATATCACCCGACAGAATAA
>NZ_JBAPXX010000127.1:0-11784 GCF_049284435.1 Acinetobacter sp.
TTTTTAAACTTGTCAAATAAAACCCAACTCAATCAAACTCAACTAAGTCACTGTTTTATCAGAAGTTTTAATCTTCATCACCGCCGATGGATGTGCATTCTACAGCATTTCAGATCCCTTGCAACACTTCTTGCAAAGATTTTTTATCGTGTGTTTATTTTTCAAACCAATAAAAATATAAGACATTGTTATATATAGTTAATTTATTTTCATTATTTTTAAATTTTATTGAGCACATCCTAAAAGCCATACTCACAACATCCACAAGATATTGTTTTAATTAAATTTAAATTATAAAAATCTTTATCACATGACTTATATCGTTCAATTCACATTCTATTCTTGTTTGATTCTTCATCAACCTGGCGTTTATATACACAAAATTTGTTTTATCCGGTCTTATTTCTATATAGAGATGCTCTATTTAAATATAGAAAAATGAATGCCAACCCTAAAAATTAAAAAAAGCCACTGCTATTTAGCAATGGCTTTTGGAATATTAAGCAACAATTAGAATTTCATACTGACACGTGCCCAGTAATTACGTCCCATATTATTAAACTGCTCGGTTGTTGGTAAACCTGTACCGGAAGCACCCATTTTGTTTAAGTGCTCGGTATAAGTCCGGTTCAGGACATTATCGACTCCGACTGATACATCCACGCTATCCATGACACGGTAGCTACCATTTAAAGACAAAGTGCCAAAGCCTGCGCTCTGCTTGTTGTCATAACCCACAATATTACCTTCGTTAAGACTGATCCGGTTTTGACCATCCACTACACGCCATAGCAATCCAAAATTATATTTGTCTTGAACATAGCGCAAGTTAACACGGGCTTCTAAAGGAGAAATTTGTGGCAACGGCGTATTGTCTGTAGTGTTTTCACCCCAGGCATACATGGCGCTGATATCGGCCTGCAGGCGGTCAGTAAACTGATAACCAACTCCAGCTTCTGCGCCAGCGATGGTGGCATCGACATTACGGGTATGTGCTTCTAACATCCCCCTCATGCCAGTAGGTTTATATGTCGTTAACACATAATCATTAACCAAACCTGCGTATGCGGATGCCCATGAATTGAAATGACCATGCTCATGTTGATAACCAAAATCTAGCTGTAATGTCTTTTCAATATCAATATTGGCAAAAGTATTAACATTATCATTTCCCGTTTTAGGACTGAATAATTCCCAGTAATCCGGCATACGCTCGACATAACCCAGACCAATATAGGTCTTGCCATCATCATGATCAGGATGATAATTTTCAAAACGAATAAAGGCACTCGGTAAAGTTTCTTTGCGTTCCTGTTGAGATTGAACAGCGTCTACATTGACCTGATCCAGACGGACACCAGATACCAACTTATTGTTATCACTGAGCGGATAACTCAGTTCTCCAAAAGCCCCCACAGACTGGAATTCCATATCTTTAGTTCGTGGCTGAGTTTGATACGGCGTCATCAGACTTCCGTTACGTTTAGTATGTTCATTATTCTGACTATCAATACCAGTAATCAGCTGCAATTTATCCCATTCACTGGTCATTGCCATACGCGCGTTCAATGTTTTACGTGTCACATTGGTCGCCATTGGCATACTCATCATTCCTCCAGGCTGGAACTCACGTAAACTAAAGTTATCCATGACATGGTCATTAAAGTTGTAGTTCACTTGTGCTTCTATCTTTTGGATCACATCCGTGACGTTGTGCTTTTCAACACGTAAACCCAGACTTTCGCGTGCGAACTTGGAACCATCCATTGCACGGCCAGCATAAACTGCTTCACCATCCGCCTTACCACCCGTCAGCTCTACCCAGGTATCTGCATCTGGAGTCCATCCCAAAGCCAGATCCGCATTCCAGCGTTCCCAATCTGAAGGCACAGTGGTTCCATCACCATCTTGGTAGCTAGTCGATACCGAACGATTGGTATTGAGTCGGACATATTTCTGTTCATCGCCTGCTGCAACTTCGACATTATGATCAAGGCGTCCGAAAGAGCCCATCAAGACACTGGCCTGACCGCGATAGTTTTGATCTTGATCAAACTGTTCCGGTGTACGTTCGAAAATGACCGTTGCCGCAGAGCCAGTATTGGCATATTGAACCGTCTGCGGGCCTTTAATCACCGAAATACGGTCATAGCTTTCCGGGGAAATATAGGAGGTCGGCGAATCCATACGACTTGGACAGGCGCCCAGGTTTTCGGTGCCATCGGTCAGGATTTTTATCCTTGAACCAAACATGCCGCGGAACGTCACATCACCATTGGTGCCGGCACCGCTATTGACCGCACTAAAGCCGACAATACTCTGTAAATAATCGGCACCATCGCTGGCAGGAATCGGCTGAATTGGTTGTTTCGGATCAGCACGGACAATCAGTCCATTGGCATCATTACCCGCAGCAGAGGTCACCACAATCGGCGCCATAGTGTGCACAGCAAGGGTTTCATTTGCCGTGGTGACTTGTGAATAACAGGCAACACAGATCGCAGCCGCAAGTGGCTGTAAAAAGAATTTAGGCTGAGCCATTTTTTATCTCACTGAATACATAAATAAAGCATGGCTTGAGTCAATAACAACCCAAGCGAAAAAATGCAGATTTATGCAGGCAGTGGTGGTGCCCGTCCCTGAGGAATTAAGAAGAGCTGCTGAAGGACAAACCAGACATGCTTAAAGGTTTTTTGATAAGCAATTAAACGTACATGAATCCGGTCAAGTACCTGCTGGATATCCAGATCAGGCGGCAAGATCAGATTGGCATAGACGGTACAGTACTGGCATTGATGATTGGCAGCATGATGGTCATGCTCAGCATGGTCGGATTGAACCTTGAAATGGGTATGTTCGCTTATACTATGCTGCGCATGCGGGTCTGTTGCTACAAAAAGTGCACGCGTGATGGTTTCACAAACCGGCGCAACCTGATATTGCTTCGGTAACAACGGCTGTAGAAATACAGCAATCTGTAGAAACACAGCTGCACATGCCAGTAGCAGCCCACCTCGTAACAACACAGATCAACCCTAAAATATGCTGATGCCCAGTATAACAAAGCCCAATTAAAATTGGGCTTTATTTGACATTAAATTGAACCAAAATAATGGACTTAGCGCTTGACTGCGACCTTGTCTTTATTACGCTGGCGTACCAGTTTTTCCACTTTTTCACGTGCACGTTGACGTTTTAATGGTGATAAATAATCAACAAATAATTTGCCATTTAAGTGATCCATTTCATGTTGGATACACACAGCGAGAAGTCCGTCAGCATCAAGCTCAAATGCTTGACCTTCCAGATTAATTGCCTCGATTTTTACACGTGACGGACGGTCAACTTTATCGTATATTTGAGGAACTGATAGACAGCCTTCTTCGTAGGGCTGCGTTTCTTCAGTCAATGGTGTGATTTTGGGGTTAATAAACACCATCGGTTGATCTTTATTTTCAGACAGATCCATAACAATCAGCTGAATATGACGATCCACCTGAGTCGCGGCAAGTCCGATACCTGGTGCTTCATACATGGTTTCAAACATATCCGCAGCGAGCTGACGAATTTCATCAGTCACTTCTTCGACAGGTTGTGCAATGGTACGAAGACGGGGATCCGGGAAACTTAAAATAGGTAATAAGGCCATACTGCGTCCTCAATTATGCCATTGATCAAAAAACTAAATGAAGGGAATGCTTCATCAAAAAAATGTGTGTAAGATCGTTATTATAACGCAACTACGCACATAATTTTAGGAATTATGATAATGAAAAAGGTTTTGAAGGGCATGCCATTTTTTAGTGCCTTGGGGTTTAAAAATCAGATGCTGGCACTTGCCGTTTGTGTCGGCGTCAGTATGGGGACCATTCATTCTGCTGAGGCAGCACCTGCACGCAACGTCAATCCACCGGCATTAAAAGCCAATGCACCGAACGTTTATGTGGTGAAAAAAGGCGATACGCTTTGGGATATCTCGAAACGCTTCCTGAAAAATCCGGTACGTTGGCCGGAAATCTGGGCCAGTAATAAGCACGTGAAAAATCCACACTGGATTTTCCCGGGCGACCGTCTGCTCATGTGCGATTACCAGGGCCGTCCGATTATTGGTAAAGACGAAGGTGATGGTTGTGAAGGGATTATCAGCCGCTATCTGGGCAGTACTTCTCTGCAACCCCAGATTCGTGTTGAATCTTTAAATAATACCATTCCCGTGATTCCGCTTGAACATATCAAGCAGTGGCTGGAACGCTATACCCTTCTGGCGCCAGATTCAGTTCAGGGCACACCCTACATTCTCGGAACTGCAGATCAGCGCGTACTGGCTGGCAAAGGCCAGAAAGTCTATGCACGTGGTCACGGCCTGGTAGTGGGTCAACGCTATGCGGTGTATCGCGAAGCGGAACCGTATGTATTTACGGATGCAAACGGCAAGAAATATACTGCTGCACTTGAGCTGCAACAGGTGGCATCTGGTATTGCAGTACGTAGCGAAGGTGATGTGACCACACTTGAACTGACTGACAGTTACAATGCAGAAGTGCGTCGTGGTGACCGCGTATTAGCTGAATACGATCCGATGTTACCAACTCTGTTCTATCCAACCAATGCAGAAAATATTGTGCCTGGTGGTCAGATTGTGCGTGTACTGGGGTCGATTGGTACAGCAGCGCGTCATAGTGTTGTCACTATTGACCGTGGTACGGCACATGGGGTTCAGACGGGCCATGTCTTTAGCGTGAATCAAAAAGGTGAAGTGGTAACTGATCCTAAAACTAAAGAACGTGTGCAATTGCCGGGCGAGCGTATTGGACAAGTGATGGTATTTAAAACCTTCGATCAATTAAGCTATGCTTATGTGCTGGAAAGTGAATTACCAATCAAGATGGGTGCAGGGATTCAACCGCCCCTTTTAGATGAATAAATATTTGTCTAAATAAAAAAACTCAATAATAAGAAGACAACCCTATAGGTCTCAATATGCTGAACCCGTTATCACGCGCGCAACTGGAAACAATTACGTTATGGTATCTGGTTCAGCATTCCCTTTCGAGTTTCTATAAAATTAGTCAACACTATGCCGAACTGGCCAATGCCATTCAGCCGGATCAGGTATCCGTCTGGCAGGCACTGGGTATTCATGCCAATCATGTACAGCGCTTAAAAGAGTTACATCGCCCCGAAGCACAGCAGAAATTTCAGCGATGTTTGCAGCAGATCCAGCAGGATAGCGATTTTATTTTGCTGCACAGTGACTCGCATTATCCGCAGCAGTTACATCCTTATGCAGATAAACCACCGATCATTTTTGGTCAAGGCAGGCCTGACACCTTGCTTCAGGCACAGATTGCAATTGTAGGTAGTCGCAAGCCGAGTCCGCATGGCCGGCAAGTGGCTTATGATTTTGCTTTTTATTTGAGTGAACAGGGTTTCTATATCAATAGCGGTCTGGCACACGGCATTGATGAAGCTGCACATCGGGCTGCGCTACAACATCAAGGCACGATTGCGGTAATGGCCACCGGACTGGATCAAACCTACCCATCCCAACATCAGTCACTGCGCCAGCAAATTATCGAACATGGCGGTGCTGTCATCAGTGAGTTTCTGCCAGATACACTGCCTTTGCAGCACCATTTTCCACGGCGCAACCGAATAGTCAGTGGTTTAAGCCTAGGCGTCATTGTGGCAGAGGCTGCGTTAAAAAGTGGTTCTCTGATTACGGCCAAACTGGCAGCCGAGCAAGGCAAAACCGTTTTTGCCATTCCGGGACATATTTACAGTACACATCATCAGGGCTGTCACCAACTGATTCGTGAGGGTGCGATTCTGATTGACCATCCACAGCAGGTAATCGAAGAGCTGGCGCTGGCCACGCAATGGCAAGCTTTGGAAAACACCGCCAAAACGAAAGTTGCTGAAGCAACATCACAGCAAATTCCGCCACATCTACTCAGTCTGTATAACCAACTGGACTGGGTGGGGCAGACTCTGGATAAGCTGGGAATGCAGGTGCAGCAAGAGGTATCTTCCCTGACCAGTCAACTGATGGAACTGGAATTACTCGGTTTTTGTACCCAGCAAGCCGGCCTGTATCTACGTTGTCGGATTCTAAAATAAGGTTCACAATAGCGCTTTGTTGTTTAATATAAGGTATCCACATGATCACTACCTCTGTTGCCGAAGCAGCAGCATGGCTTAAAGACGGACAAGTCTTGGCATATCCTACAGAGGCTGTTTGGGGCTTGGGTTGCGACCCCTATAATGAACAGGCATTTCATCAGATTTTAGAATTGAAGCAGCGCCCGATTGAAAAAGGCGTGATTTTGCTGGCAGCTCATCTTTCACAGGTAGAACATCTGTTGCAGGATTTAACCGAAGAAATGCGTGAAAAAGTGATTGAATCCTGGAGCAATGATAGACCTGCTGATCGCGCGACCACCTGGCTACTTCCCGCAAATAAAGACATTCCTGACTGGATTAAAGGTCATCATCCTAAAGTGGCCGTACGTGTAACCACTCACCCGCTCTGTGTGGCATTATGTCAGGCCTTTGGCGGTTTTATCGTTTCTACCAGTGCCAATCCTGCCGGTATGGAACCTGCCCGTTCACTGCAGGATGCGATCCGCTATTTTGACCAGAACCTGAATTATCTAAATGGTGACCTCGGTTTAAGTCAGCAACCAAGCCGGATCATTGATGCAGTGACTGGCGTAGTTATTCGTGACTGAGTCCTGTCTGATTTAGTCAGGACACTCAAGCCCGACTAAAGTTTTAAGACAAAAAAAAGCTCAGCCATATAGGGATGGCTGAGCATAAAAAAGGATGTGCATAAATCACATCCAGAGGGTTCAGAAAATCTCTGGGAGTCTGATAAAACAAGGATTTTTTTGCTTGATCATTCTCGATGGGCGCATTATGAAAGAAACCAAACACAACAACAAGTACAATAAAACAATCGAATAATACATATTATCTATTAATAACAAACAATTTTTGACCAATATTCAAAATATCTTGCTCTTTCTATTCTGTTTTTAAAATAAAAACGATATTTTTCTATTTGTTTTAACCTTGGAAAATTAGCATTTAAAAGGGGATTTCAATTAAAAAAATTTTGGTTAACCACTCAATATTTAATCAACCAAAATTCTTATTCAGCTCTTTTAATTCCTGATTAAGCAGATCTTCCAGGATATTGTGCCCAGAGAATTCCAAGTAAAATGATGCCACCGCCGATACTGTGATACATGGTCCAAGCTTCGCCCAGCCACAAATACGCCACCACCGCAGTAAAAACCGGCATCAGGTTCATAAAAATACTGCTGCGATTGGGACCAAGTTGCTGCACAGCCATCATCCAGAATAACGGCGCAGCAATGGAAGGGAAAATTCCGGCATAGATAATGCTGGCTGCGTTAGCGTGATTGATGCTGTCCAGACCTAAAATCAATACCAAAGGAATATGATAGAGAAAGGCCATAAAAATCTGGATATACAGGCTCATTAAGAGTGGAATCTGAATCTGCCATTTTTTCAGAAACACGCCATAACAGGCATAGAAAAATACTGCGATCAACATCAGCAGATCGCCAATATAACTTTCACCGACAGTTAAAAACTGCAGGCCCTGCCCTTGTGCCATGACATACATCAAGCCAATAAAGGACAGAAGACTCCCCAGCACTGCAGCCCGTGTCGGGCGAATCTTTAAAACAAAAATACCCACGATAATGGTAAAAATAGGAATAAAGGCATTGATCAGGCCCATATTGGTCGCAGTGGTATAATGTGCTGAGCTATAAGCCAACCCCTGATACAGCACCATTCCCAGCGCACTCAAAATAGCAAAATGCCCGAGATGCGGACGGATCTGCGGCCACGCCGATTTGACTTTGGGCAACATGAATGGAGTTAAAATCAGTAAGGCCAAGGCCCAGCGATAAAAACTGATACTGATGGGAGAAATATAATCTGCCACATAGCGGGTGACGGTCATATTCAGAGACCAAATCAAAACTGCGGCCAGTGGTAAGGCCATGGCCCACCAGACTGCCTTTTGTTGCTGTGTCATACTTTCATCCATGAGTCGCTGGTCTTGTTATTAAGCTATGCCTATTTGCGCATCCTAGCATAATAGATTTTTCACATAATATTGAGGCAATTTGCAGCTTTAAGTAACTGAGCTCACCTGTTTCTACTTGTACTGAAAGCGAATACCCGTTAAAACAAATACCGTTCAGTCGCAATAAACAGGAAATCTAATGACTCGCTCTGTATATGACATTCCAGTCAAAACCATTGAAGGAACAGAAACCACTTTAAACCAGTACCAAGGTAAGGTTTTGCTGGTGGTTAACGTAGCATCTAAATGTGGCCTGACGCCGCAATATGAAGGCTTACAAAAACTATATCAGGACAAAAAAGCGGAAGGTCTGGAAATTCTGGGCTTCCCTGCCAATAATTTTTTGGAACAGGAACCGGGTAGCGAAGCCGAGATTCAGGAATTCTGTTCAGTGAATTATAAAGTCGATTTCCCGCTATTTGCTAAAATCTCTGTCGCGGGCGAAGACAAGCATCCTTTATATACCACCCTTACGCAGGCTGTACCGGAACGTATCGGTGAAGGTCCTTGGTGGAAAGATCTGGTCGATTATGGCCTAACCCCAAACCAGCCACCAGAAGTACTCTGGAACTTTGAAAAATTCCTGATCAATAAAAATGGCGAAGTAGTGGCACGTTTTGCACCAGACATCACTGCAGATGATCCACGGATTGTAGATGCAGTTAATGCAGAACTTGCAAAATAATTCTCGATTATACCCATAAGCTTCAAGCTTGAAATAAGTATCTATTTTCTTGATAGATACTTATTTTTTTAAAACCGCTATTTAGCTAAATTGAGATTCACCGGACATATCTTTAAAGTAATTGCAGACCGAACACGCCAATTCGGTAAGAACAAAGTACTTCTTTACCAGTTTTTAATAAAATTTTTCCTGTTTCTGAATAGAGAAACGTTCGGAACCCAGAAGAATTGTTATGAGTTTGCAACAATCTTTTTTATCTCCATAGTTTGTCCTTATATTAGATACTAATAAAATTCCATCACCTGTATCGAGACCCTGATTCCATGTCCAAGATTCTTGCCAATGCTGTCCTTCCTTTCGCATTATTTAGCTCTGGAATTTTACTGATGGGTTGTGAACAGGCCGTTGAAGCACCGGCTGAACAGGCAGATACGACGATTTCAGATCTTGAGCCGACCGCTCAGCAACAGAGCTCAGCAGCGCAAACCGAACTTAAATCTGGCAATATGTTTTATATGGTTCGTGATGTGGCCGACTTGCAGCTCAAGGCCGGCAGTTATGTAGAACAGTTAAAACAGACCCAAACCGAACTGCAAACAGCGGTCGAAGCCAAAGATACTGAGCAACTGCAGTCCACCGCGACCCAACTACAGCAGCAACTCAGCAGTTTCAATCAGGTGCTGGGTAACCTGAACTTGAAAAGTCAGGAAATTGACCAGATTCGTGACAACATTATGACCGCCAATCAGCAAGTTCTGGCTTCTCCTCTTTTAAACGGTCAGGTGGATTTCAGCCAAGTGAACTTGAAAAAGATTGAATCGCAGATGGTCAATGTGCAATCCGAAATGGTCAAACTGGCCGGTTTGCTGATCCAGAATCCAGATAAGGAATCAGAGAGCAATACTGATCAGGAAAATACTTAAAATACCTAAAAATCTCATTTTGAGGCGATTGATCGAAACACGTCTTCCTCAATCGCCTTGCAGGCTATACACTGTTATGGATTATAAAAATTATATTTAGATCGGGAATCTTCATCTAATCAGATCATCAGGATTTCAATCATGTCGAATTCAGTGCTGTATTCTGTGGTTCCAGTCACATCCCGGCTTGATCTGAAAAATCCTTTTATTTTTACCGTTCATCATCAAGATCATTATCCGCAAGGCAATTCTAAATTAGGCCCAGTTTCCCCGCCACAGCAGCATGAATATGATATGTATTATGGCGAGAGTATTCCCGGCTTTCCGGAGCATCCGCATACTGGCTTTGAAACCATTACCATTGTCGAGCGTGGTTATGTCGATCATTTTGACTCGCAGGGAAACTCGGGACGTTATGGCGCGGGTGATGTGCAATGGCTGACCACAGGCAATGGGGTGCAGCATTGCGAGATGTTTCCCTTAGTCCATCAAGATCAGGACAATCCTCTGGAGCTATTTCAAATCTGGCTGAACTCCTCACCAGAACAGAAAAAGCAGCCGGCCGATTATAAAATGTTGTGGCGTGAACAGATTCCACATGTATTTTCAGCCGATGCGGCCGGACGTAAAGCGGAGATCCGAGTCATTTCAGGACAGTTTAAACAGACTCAGGCACTGGATCGGCCGCCACATTCATGGGCAGCCATTCCAGAGAATCAACTCAATATTTATTTAATCACTTTAAAGCCGGAAGCAGAATTAACCATTCCTGCCAGCACTGCTACTGCGACGCGTTTTTGTTATTTTTATCAAGGTAGAAGCTTAGAGCTTGAAGGACAGAAGATAGCGCCGAAGCATCTACTGGAACTCAAACCGGATACAGATATTCAGCTCAAAGGTGGGCTGCTGGAATCACATATTTTATGGTTGGAGGGTGAACCGATTGGCGCACCTGTTGCCATGCATGGGCCTTTTGTTTTGAATAGTGCGCAAGAACTGGATACTGCTTTTCGCCGTTATCGCGAAACCCAGTTTGGTGGCTGGCCTTGGCCAAGTGCTGAACCATCATTTCCACCAGAACATCCACGTTTTGCCAGTTATGAAGGCGGCAAACGTGAAGAATATCCAGACAAAGAAGCCACTGAATAGTGGGTTCTTTGACATCGGATCAGCTCATATTATTTTTTCGGGCTTTTGACGACGACCAGTTTTTTCTGCACAAATTCTCTGAAACCGTCAATGGAGAGTTCATGTCCATAACCGGAATTTTTGATTCCACCAAATGGCAATTCGGGCGCAGTATCAGTAAACCAGTTGATCCAGATCATGCCAGTTTCCACCCGTGACGCCAGCTTTTTCGCCCGCTCGATATCCTGTGAATGAATCACGCCACCTAAGCCATAATTGGAATCATTGGCAATTTCGACAATTTCATCATCATCCTTCGCTACATAGATTTGCGCCACCGGGCCAAAGAATTCTTCATACCAGGCTTCATTTTCACGCGTGATATTTTCTAGAATGGTCGGCGCATAGAAATTGCCTTGATGTTCTACAGCCTTACCGCCAGTGACCAAAGTTGCACCTTGCGCTACGGCCTTTTCGACTTGTTCGGTCAGCTTTTCCAAAGCGTCAGCGGAAGACAGTGGACCCAATGTAGTTTCAGGATCAAGCGGATCGCCAATTTTTAACCCTTCAAATACCTTGATCATGCCAGCCTTGAATTCTTCTGCAATTTTTTCATGCAGAATAAATCGCTTCGCCGCTGTACACACCTGCCCGGCATTATTGACCCGTGCCTGACAGCCTAATTTAATCGCGCGTTCCAGATCCGCATCATCCAGTACGATGAATACATCATTGCCACCCAGTTCCAGTGTGGATTTTTTAAGGTGTTTTCCGGCTTGTTCAGCGACGGCACTACCCGCACCTTCTGAACCTGTCAATGCCACACCACGCACGCGCTTGTCTGCAATCACCTCAGCGACCTGATCACTGCTGATAAACAGATTGGTCCAGACGCCTTTGGGTGCGCCTGCATCCAAGATCAG
>NZ_JBAPXX010000128.1:0-2944 GCF_049284435.1 Acinetobacter sp.
TTTTTAAACTTGTCAAATAAAACCCAACTCAATCAAACTCAACTAAGTCACTGTTTTATCAGAAGTTTTAATCTTCATCACCGCCGATGGATGTGCATTCTACAGCATTTCAGATCCCTTGCAACACCTTTTTCAAGAAAATCATTTTGTATGTATATTTTTTAAGCTTTTCGTGTGTTTTCATTCATTTTTTATACAAATTTGCTTAAATGATGTCTATTCGCGAATATAACGTTTATTATTTTCATACTAATAAGTAGTGCTACTTAAACAGAAAAGGCCTCGGGTTACCTTATGCATCGTTCTATTTACTTATCTATATGCTTATTTTCTTTAGCCTCAAGCGCACATGTTTTCGCCGAGGTGGCCACCGATGTGGAAAATCTGGAAAACGAGCCTGCAAAAACGCCGCTTAGAACAAAGATCTCAACCAAAGCGCAACAATTACAAACGCAACTGAAAGTCGATGCTAGTGCAGCACAGGCTGAGGAAGTTAAAGATCCTTTTCAGCCGTTAAATAGAAAGATCTATCAGTTTAATGATGCGATTGACCGCACCGTGGTACGTCCCATAGCCGTACAATATGTGGAAAAAGTTCCTCAAGATGTTCGTGGCAGCTATACCCAGTTCCGCAGTAACATGGGTGAACCTTGGAATGTAGTGAATCAGTTGATTCAAGGTCGTCCTGCCCGCGCTGCTAAATCTCTAGGTCGTTTTACCATCAATACATTAACGACTTTAGGATTGGCTGATCCAGCACGTCGCTTGGGCTTGAGTCATGAAGAAGAAAAATTTGGAATTACTTTAGGGTATTATGGCGTGCCTTCTGGCCCTTATATCATGTTGCCATTTTTAGGACCAAGTTCTGTCCGTGGGGTAGTTGGCACTGCTGTAGATAGTCAGGCCCGTCCACAAAAATACCTTCTTGAAGATGAAGATGGACTTTACTGGACAGATCAGTTTTGGCGTGCCATTGATACCCGTTCAGAAATACTGGACGTTGAAGGAGTGCTGACTGGTGATCGCTATGCGCAGATTCGCGATATTTATTTGCAACGTACCAACTATACAATTGCAGAAAAGAAAGGTACAGAGCAAGATACGCTGTTCCTAGAAGATGATTTTGAAGATGAAAATTCTAATGATGTACCTTCTAGTGATAGCAACATTGAATCTTCAAACGAAGATCTTTAAGTTTAAGCTTCATGTATGATTGCTAGTGAAAATCTGTTCGCTAGCAATACTTTGCTTATTATAGTACATCTTATAACCAATCTTGGGATTGAATCACTTTTTTATGTATTTCATTCAACCGACTCGTGATATTCCATACTTAGATCAAGTACTTGATGCGCTTCCGCATGTTCAGATGATCTATCTGGATGATCATGAACTGTATGACTCTACGATTATTGCGATTGCAGATGTACATGATTATCTGAAATATAAGTGGAATCTGCCTACGATTGTACTGGCCTTAGAAAATGAAGGTACTGCTTTGGCTCAGGCCTGGGAACAAGGGGCTTTGGCAGGCTGGATCTGGAACAAACTTCCCGAGAATCCAGATCTGGCATTACAAAAAATTGATGCGCAATATAAGCGTAACCAGGATAGCCGTGACCTTCCTTCTGCGGCAGAATTACAAAAAAGATTGTTACCAAATCCGATTGAATTGACCAATTACGAGGTCGAAACCTATTTCCAACCTTCAGCCTATCTTTCAGGAGATTGGTATGATTATTGGAAAATCAGCGACAAAGAAGTGATTTTCTATTTGGCCGATGTCTCTGGACATGGTGTCACCAGTAGCTTACTCACCTCTTGGATGGCAGCTTTCCATGGCCGCTCTAAAACACCACGCGAGCTGATCAAGAAGCTGAACGGAATGCTGATGCAGGAAAATATTGAAAAGCACATCACCATGATTGCCGGGATTCTTAATCTGGAAACCCATGTATTGAAATGGTCCAGCGCTGGGCATTATCCACCACCGATTATATTTGAACCCAATCAAGAGCCTAAAATTCTATCTTCCAGCAGCTTCCCTTTGGGTTTAACCGAAGATCTTGAAGTTGAGGAAAATGAATGGGTATTAAGTCGCAATGCGCGCTTTATTATCTGTTCGGATGGGGCATTGGAACCCTTTGATGGTGGTTTAAATGAACAATTCTCGCAATTATTACACCATTTGCAGAATCAATCTTTTCAGGCTCCGGAACATGTGGCTGACGATATCGCCTTTTTAAGCTTTATCCGCGTAAATTAGCAGTATATTTACAGGCTTTATAAGCACTTAATTTGATTACTACTTTCAGCCACTTGAGTATCAATACACCCTATGGGATAATTTAATATCTTTCTCTGCAAATGGCATTTATATGTCAACAGGTCATGTTGAATATGCAAGTCTGAACGGAACGCATATTTTTAAGCTTATCGGCGAAGTGCGTGCCCAATCTTGTATTAGTCTAGACAAATTACTGAACAAAATTGAACAGCAAGACAACGTAGTTGGCGCTATCGTTGATCTCACCGAAACCAGTTTCATTGACAGTACCGTACTCGGTGTTTTAGCGAAACTAGGACTCAAACTCAAGCAAGTACACAATATCCAGGCTGTCATGCTTTCTACCAATTCTGACATTACCACTTTGGCCAACAGTATGGGACTGAGCCAGGTGTTTGTGATTCTGAATTATTGTGGCGATCCAAATGTTTGCACACGTGCGCTGATGGAAGAACATGTCACGCATCAAAATATGCTAAATACGGTTCTGGATGCGCATAAAACCTTGATGAAACTGAATCAAAGCAATCAGAACATGTTTGAACCTTTAGTCAAACAGCTACAGAAAGAGCAAGACAATTTAGATAAAATTTCCGATCAAAAGGTATAACCATCTTATAAGAGGACCCTATGACTTTACTTTCTGTTGTACAAATG
>NZ_JBAPXX010000129.1:0-37646 GCF_049284435.1 Acinetobacter sp.
TTACTGTACAAAGATTTAACTTTCACAGTACCACCTGCTGCAATTGTGGGTATCGTGGGTGAAAACGGTGCGGGTAAAACCACGCTATTCCGTATGATGACTGGTGAACAGCAACCAGATACCGGTACGGTAACACTGGGTGAGTCAGTGAAAGTGGCGTACGTAGGCCAGATTCGTGACACGCTCGACAACAACAAAACCGTTTGGGAAGAAGTGTCTGGTGGTCTGGATATCTTGAAGATTGGTGATTACGAAATCGCATCTCGTGCGTATATCGGTCGCTTTAACTTTAAAGGCCAAGATCAGCAAAAACGCGTAGGTCAATTGTCAGGTGGTGAGCGTAACCGTTTACAACTTGCGAAAATCCTGCAAATGGGCGCAAACGTAATCTTGCTGGATGAACCATCAAACGACTTGGATATCGAAACCTTGCGTGCACTTGAGGATGCCATTCTGGTATTCCCAGGTACTGTGATGGTGATCTCGCATGACCGTTGGTTCCTGGACCGTATTGCAACGCACATCTTGTCATTTGAAGGTGAGACACCTGAATTCTTCACAGGTAACTATGCTGAGTTTGAAGAATATCGCCGTAAGCGTGATGGTGATGATCTTGTAGCGAAGCGTCAAAAATATCGCAAAATCGGTGTTTAATCCCTGATTTTAAAATAAAAAACCAGCCTTCGGGCTGGTTTTTTTATGTTTATTACATGGTGGATCGTGAATTAAATTTCCCACTCATGATTACATTCACGGCATTTCCATTTCTTTTGGGTTTGCATGAATGCCTGCATTGAAATTTTAAAATCAGGTAAGTCCTTATAGAACATAAAGCCTGCGATCAAAGAAAGAATAAAGACGATCACAGTCGCAGTCTGTAAAGTGGTACCTGCACCATCACCAAAAATCCACATCGCGATGCTAATAATGACCAGCAATAACAACAGGAACAGGGCAGGGACCAGAAACATTAAGCTTTTGGGAACCACTGGACGTGGAGCTGCTTGACCTGGCTGGGCCACTGGCATGATTTTCGGGCTTTGACACTTAGGGCAACGATATTGCATTACAACTCCAAAATTCTAAATTACTGATTATTTTATCGGAAGATGCGAAGAAACCGAAATATTGCCCAACATAAAATATACAGGCAATAAAAAACCCAAGTCGCAATGCTTGGGTTTTTTATAAGATCACCATAATATATTATGGTCATCTTGAATATGGCGTCCCTACGGGGATTCGAACCCCGGTTACCGCCGTGAAAGGGCGATGTCCTAGGCCTCTAGACGATAGGGACAATTGAGGCAAATAACACAGCTAAAGCAAGACTTGATTTGGTGGAGTCAAGGAGGATCGAACTCCTGACCTCTACAATGCCATTGTAGCGCTCTACCAACTGAGCTATGACCCCAGTCTGTGTGAGCGCTATATTAGGGATATCGCGCTCACACGTCAACACAAAAATTAATTAAGCTTGATCAACTGCTTCATTTTTCGGCAATTTTAAGCTTTCATTGAGTTTTTCCCAGACTTTCAGCTCTTTTTTGCTTGGACCACCGACAATTTCCAGCGCATGACGTAAACGTGCAAAGGTTAAATCCGGACCAATGGTCACCATCGTTTGCATCACTGGGGTAGAGGCTGTCGAACCTGCAATCGCAATAAAGAACGCTGGCATGAAATCACGTAGCTTGATTTCCATCTGTGTCGCCAAGTCCATCAAGGTTTGGCTGACTGTGTCATTGTTCCAGGTAAACAAGCTTTCTAAACGCCAAATTGCGAATTGAAGACTTTGACTTACCTGTTCATCCGACAGTTTCTTGCTTTCAAACTGTTCTTTAGACAGGGTCGGGAAGTGGTTGAAATAATGCGCAGACCAGTTCACTGCTTCAGACAGCAGGTTAATACGCGGTTGAATCGCAGCTGCAATTTCTTCTAATTTGGCACGATCTGCTTTCCAGGCCAATAAGGTGTCTAGAAGTTCAGCCGGGCTGAGTGCCTTGATCCATTGACCGTTTAACCAGTTCAATTTCTCAACATCAAAGATCGGACCACCGAGTGATACACGTTTGATATCAAAATGTTCAATCATTTCAGCCAGAGTGAATTTTTCACTTTCATCTGGCATTGACCAGCCCATACGACCCAAGTAGTTCAACAAGGCTTCAGGCAGTACACCGATGTCTCTATAGTAGTTAATTGAAGTCGGATTTTTACGTTTAGACAGCTTAGATTTATCCGGGTTACGCAGCAGCGGCATGTGGCACAGTACCGGCATGTCCCAACCGAAATATTGATACAGCAACTGATGTTTTGGTGCAGATGGAATCCATTCTTCACCACGAATCACATGGGTGATTTGCATTAAATGGTCATCCACCACGTTAGCCAAGTGGTAGGTTGGTAGGCCATCAGTTTTTAGCAGAATTTGCATATCCACTTGCGCCCAAGGAATTTCGACCTCACCGCGTAGCATGTCATTGAATTTACACACGCCTTCAGTTGGTACTTTCATACGAATCACATGCGCTTCACCAGCAACCAAACGACGCTCAACTTCTTCTTGAGAAAGATTTAGACCGCGACCGTCATAACGTGGCGACTCACCACGTGCCTGCTGTTCTGCACGCATTTGATCCAGTTCTTCTGCAGTTGCGAAACAGTAGAAAGCATGACCTTTCTCTACCAGTTCCAAGGCATAATTTTTATAGATATCCATACGTTCTGACTGGCGGTACGGCGCATGTGGGCCACCGACATCAGGACCTTCAGACCAGTTTAGACCCAGCCAGCGCAATGAATCCAGGATCATTTTTTCAGATTCAGGCGTTGAGCGCAGTTGGTCAGTATCTTCAATACGAAGAATGAATTCACCACCATGCTGTTTAGCAAAACATAAGTTAAACAAGGCGATATAGGCAGTACCTACATGCGGAAAACCAGTAGGAGAAGGTGCAATACGAGTACGAACAGTCATAGCCGGATCTAATCTTAGATATAAAATTGCAGCTATTATAGCGAAAAAGCCACATCACTTAATGCTTTATTCAACATTGAGTGATGTGGCTTTTAAATCCGGGAATATTCAGCGCTGTTGAGGCTGATTAAGAATGAGCGCTCGAAAAAATACTTTGGACAAAGCGGGTGAAGCGGTAATTCTGTTCTGCAAAGAAATTTTGCGAAGGTGCGACTTTAAATGCAGTTAAGACTTTTAGATTATCTTCTGTTTGAAGTATTTTTTCAGTTTTTTGTTGCTGAATCGCTTTTTCAATCGGCGAGGTCTTGCTTTCAATAGTGCTTACTGTGGTCTTCGGCAAATCTGTCTTCACAACGACAGCATGACCGAGTTGAATCGAGAACAACATAATCAGGCTTAGGATGCTGGCTGTGAATAATGTAAATTTCATATCCAAACTTCCTCCTTACTTCTGGTTGATTTTATTTTGTTAAAAATGTTTTTTTTAATACTCTGTCTACAATTTAATCACAGTTGATCATAAAGAAGTAGAACCAAGTCACATTTTTTACAAAAGAAATAATATAACTCTGTGGAAAATTACCAAAAAACGTAATTTCCTGTTTTGATGGCCTATTTTTAACAGACAACTGTGAAGAGAACGTGAAGAACTGTCTTATATTGTAGCAGAAGATTACTTTTCTAACAGAATATGTATCCGGATTTAATTGTTAGTAGATATCTCAAAATCAGAAATAGATTGTAGATATTGTTATAAACATATGATTGTTATGTTTATTTTTGATTCGTATAGTGCAGGTCAAATAAGCAATGAGTTACATAAGATGAAAAAAATAATAGCATCCGCAATCTTGACAATTATAGTGGGGACAGGAGTGCAGAATTCCGTTGCCAAAGATTTCCTGAATGTCTCTTATGACCCGACCCGTGAATTTTATCAGGAATATAATGAAGAATTTGGCAAATTTTGGAAGCAGAAAACCGGACAAACGGTCAATTTTAAACAGTCGCATGGTGGTTCAGGCAAGCAGGCGCGTTCAGTAGTCGATGGTTTGCAGGCCGATGTCGTGACCCTGGCCTTGGCCAATGATATCGAAGAAATCGTCAATGCAGGTTTAATCGAGAAAGGTTGGCAAAAAGAGTTTCCGAGTAATTCGGCACCTTATACGTCTACGATTGTATTCTTGGTGCGTAAAGGGAATCCAAAGCAAATCAAAGACTGGAATGATCTGACCAAAGCGGGTGTGGACATTATTACCCCAAATCCGAAAACCGGTGGCGCGCCACGTTGGATCTACTTGTCTGCTTGGGGTTATGCGCTGAAACAGCCGGGCGGTAATGATGCGAAAGCCAGAGAGCTGGTGAAAAAACTTTATCAAAATGTCAAAGTGCTCGACTCCGGTGCCCGTGGTTCACTGACGACGTTTGCCGAGCGCGGTATAGGTGATGTACTTTTATCCTGGGAAAATGAAGCCTTGCTGGCGACGCAAGGTCTGGGTAAAGACAAATATGATATCGTCTATCCATCTATTTCAATTCTGGCCGAACCATCGGTAGCGATTGTCGATAAAAACGTGAATAAAAATGGCAATACCCATCTGGCAAAAGGCTATTTGAACTATTTATATTCACCAAAAGGGCAGGAGCTTGCTGCGAAATATTTCTTCCGTCCGCGGGATGCCAAAGTCGCTAACAAATATTCGGCTCAGTTCCCGAAAATTCAGACCTTTACCATTGATAAAGTCTTTGGTGGTTGGACCAAAGCGCAAAAAACACATTTTATCAATGGGGCGATTTATGACCAGATTTACAATGAAAAAAGATAAGTAAACTGTAGTCTAAATAGAATAAAGAAAATGGCTAAAGTGTTATCCATTTTCTTTATATCTAATGCATAAAATTCTATATATTAGAGATAAGTAGAATAATAAGTAGTATTTTTCTTTTAAAAACAAAATATTAAGGCAGAAAAACCTTTCATTTTATCGTGTTGTGATGTTGTAGGGTGAATTGCGATAAATGATTTTATTTCATATAGTTATATCTAATGAAGATAAACTCCGTGCTGCCATGAAAACTCAATTAAAATCGTTATTTAGTGCCGCCTTATTGGCGACTGGTTTAGGCATGACCGCTACTGCTTCACAAGCAGCAGACCGTCAGTTTCTGAATGTATCCTATGATGCTACGCGTGAGTTCTATGATGAATTTAACAAATCATTTGGAGCTTACTGGAAAAACCGCACCGGCCTGGATGTGAATTTCAAGCAGTCACATGGCGGTTCAGGCAAACAGGCGCGTTCTGTGGTCGATGGCCTGAAAGGTGATGTGGTGACTTTGGCCTTGGCAAATGACATTGAAGAAATTGTGAAATCTGGTCAGATTCAGCCAGGCTGGCAAAAGGAATTCCCACATAACTCGGCACCTTATACCTCGACGATCGTATTCATGGTACGCAAGGGCAATCCGAAAGGCATCAAGGACTGGAATGACTTAACCAAACCAGGTGTGCAAATTATTACGCCGAATCCGAAAACCGGTGGTTTGCCGCGTTGGGTGTATCTGTCTGCATGGGGTTATGCCGAGAAACAGCCAGGTGGTAATAAAGCTAAAGCACAGGACTTTGTTGGCAAACTTTATAAGAACGTGAAAGTGATGGATTCTGCTGCACGTGCTTCAATGACCACCTTTGCCGAGCGTGGAATTGGCGATGTATTGCTGACTTGGGAAAATGAAGCTTTAGTAACGCAAAAGACCTTGGGTAAAAACAAGTTTGATATCGTCTATCCATCAATTACGATTTTGACTGAACCGTCAGTGGCGATTGTGGATCGTACGGTAGAGAAAAATGGCAATAAATGGTTAGCAACGGGTTATATCAATTACCTGTATTCACCATTAGGTCAGGAAATGGCAGCTAAACATTTCTATCGTCCACGTAATGAAAAAGTATTAGCGAAATATTCAACACAGTTCCCGAAAATCAAAACCTTTACCATTGATGAAGTCTTTGGTGGTTGGGCCAATGCACAGAAAACCCATTTTGTGAATGGTGCAATTTTCGACCAGATTTATAACAGCAAACGTTAATTGATCTGCGAAGTCATCTGGATTGAAAAAAGCCTCCAAAACTGGAGGCTTTTTTGTATGAGAAAAATGCTAAAACGGTTTTCTCTATGGAAAGTAATATTTATCTACAAAAAGTCGTTTGGAGCTTTGCCTAAACAGGGTGATAATGTGCAGTTAAATTTTTCGCCCTATTGATTGAGTTTTTATGTCACATATTTCTGTATTACTTCACGAAACGATTGATGCCTTGTTGGCGGGTCGCAATACGGGAACTTATGTGGATGGTACCTTTGGCCGTGGTGGACATACGCGTTTATTACTGTCCAAATTAGATGAAAATGCACGCGTCTATGCCTTTGATAAAGATCCACAAGCACTGGCTGTAGCGGCTGAACTCGAACAAGAAGATTCACGTTTTAAAATTATTCATGCCAGCTTTGCTGATCTGAAAGATGCATTGGCTGAGTTGGGCATTGAACACGTCGATGGGGTGATGGCGGATCTCGGTGTTTCTTCACCGCAACTGGATCAGGCTGAACGTGGTTTCAGTTTTATGAAAGATGGCCCGCTGGATATGCGCATGGATAACTCGCAAGGTCCGACCGCAGCAGAATGGCTGACGAAGATTGAAGAAGAAGCACTGGCGAATATCATTTTTAAATATGGTGAAGAGCGTTATAGTCGCCGTATTGCCAAGGCAATTAAGGCTGCCGGATATATTGATACCACGGCAAAGCTGGCTGAGATTGTAAAAGTAGCGCACCCGAAATGGGAAAAAAATAAGCATGCTGCGACCCGTACTTTCCAGGCGATTCGTATTGCTATTAATAAGGAATTAGAAGATATTGAAATCTTCTTGCCTCAGGCCGTTGAAATTTTGAAACCTGAAGCACGTTTGGCGGTGATTAGCTTCCATTCACTGGAAGACCGTTTGATTAAACAATTTATTCAAAAAGAGTCAACGCTTGAAGAGGATTCAGGCTGGGGAATGCCACAACAACAGAAAGATACGCGACGTTTAAAGAAAGTTTCTCGTGTTAAAGCCAGTGATGAGGAGGTTAAAGCCAATCCTCGTTCGCGTAGCGCATGGCTCCGGGTAGCAGAACGTTTAGCTTAATAGGCAGATCATGAAAACGGAAGTGGTTGATAAAAAAACAGAAAAATTGTGGCTGAAAAAAGTTACAATCTATCTCATGCTTATATTGATGGTCTTCATCAGTGCAGTATTTGTGGTATTTCAGGTATTTGAATACCGTCAGGATAACAGAAAGCTGAGTACCTATCTGCGTGAAAGGGATGACCTGAATGCAGAGTGGGGGCGTTTGCTGATTGAGCAGCAAACTTTTGGCGCGACGGCACAGATCGGTACGCGTGCAGTGACACAGCTGCGTATGTATTCACCTCCGGTTTCACAAAGTGTCGTGATTTCCTTACCACAAACTTCAGATGAGAAAAAATAAGGCTAGCGTTCCGACATGGTAGACAAGAGAAAGAAGCAACCGGTACGTAAAAAACAATCGGTCACCGACAAAAATGCCTCAAATGTTTATATCAATCGTTTTTACATCATGTGGGCGGTGGTGTTGCTGTGTTTTGTGACACTGATTTGCCGTGCTTTCTATGTACAGATTATTAATAAAGATTTTTTGCAAAATAAAGCCAATGCCAATATTTTAAGAACTAATACCATCAAGGCGATGCGTGGCGTAATTTATGATCGTAATGGCATTCCATTGGCGATCAGTACCCCAATCATGAAAATTGTGATTGATCCACGTGATTATTTTGACAATAAAAAACTCTATGACGAGACCATGCTGGCGCTGGAAAAAGAACCGAATAGCCGCAAGCTCAAACGTCAGCTACCTGATAAAAACCTGAATCTGGATGAGCTGGCTGATGCAGTGGGTATGGATCGGGCAGAACTGCGCAAAAAAATGCAAGAACGTCCGCGTTCACGTTATCTGATTCTGAAAAAAGAAGTTCCGCCACAACAGGCTGAACTGATCATGAAACGTAATTTTCAGGGTGTGTATACCGAAAAGAACTATAAACGTTATTATCCGCAGCCACAGCCGAACTCTCAGATTATTGGCCTGACCAATAGCGAAGGCGGCGGCATTGAAGGTCTGGAAATGCAGCTGAATGCCCGTCTTTCCGGCAAGGATGGCGAGCAGCAGATTATTCGCGATAAGAAAGGCAACCGGGTTAAAGAACCGGAAGTGATTAAAGAAGTTGAACCGGGCGAAAATATTACCTTGAGTATCGACTCGCGTCTGCAATATATCATGTACCGTGAGCTGACTGCGGCCGGAGTTGCCAACAATGCCCGTTCTGCGACTGCGATTGCGGTAGATGTCAAAACCGGTGAAATTCTGGCGCTGTCTTCATGGCCATCGTATAACCCGAATGACAAAAACAGCCTGCTTAACAAGGATGCAATGCGTAACCGCGGGGCGGTCGATTCTTTTGAACCGGGTTCAACCATGAAGCCGCTGACCGTGGCAATGGCGCTGGAAAGTGGCAAATATATGGCGAATTCAGTGGTGAATACTACACCGGGCAGTATGCGGGTAGGTAATCATACGATTCGTGATACCCATAATTACGGTCAGTTGACCCTAGGCGGTATTATCCAGAAATCATCTAACGTTGGTGTGGCTAAACTGGCTTTGTCGCTGCCGTATGAAACCTTACCGACCTTCTATAAACGTTTGGGTTTTGGTCAGCGGTCAGCGGTGAAATTCCCGGGTGAAAGTGCCGGTCTGATTCTGCCTCCTAGCAAATGGAATGTATCGGAAGTGGCGACCATGTCTTATGGTTATGGTCTGAATGCGACGGTACTTCAGCTGGCTGATGCCTATGCCATGCTGGCCAATAAAGGCGTAAAAATGCCGCTAAGTTTGTATAAGCTGGAAGAACAGCCGCAGGGTGAACAGATGATCGATGCCAATATTGCTGATCAGGTGCTGATGATGATGGAAACCGCAACCTTGCCGGGTGGTACGGCGACACGTGCTACCATTCCAGGCTATCGCGTGGCGGGTAAAACCGGTACTGCACATAAATTGCGTGCCGACCGTAAAGGTTATTCGACCAATGAATACCGGGCATTATTTGCCGGCGTAGCACCGGTGAGTGATCCGCGTATTGCCATGGTGGTGGTGGTAGAAAACCCGCAAGGGACCTACTATGGCGGTACAGTATCTGCGCCGGTCTTTGCTCGCGTGATGCAGGAGTCTTTACGCCTGCTGAATGTCCCATTGGACAAACCTTTAGAATCTCCCAAAGTCCAGTAAATAGGTGATCAATGTCAATTACATTTCAAGATCTCTACGCCGTTCAAGAACCTGCTGAATGGATGCGACAATCCTTTCAGGGCTTCGAACTGGACAGCCGCAAAGTTAAACCGGGGCAAATTTTTATTGCCCTGACCAGCCTGTCTCAACCTGAAAAAACTGCAGAATATGCCAGGAAAGCCCTATCTTTAGGTGCTTTGGCAGTCATTTCTGAACAGGATCTAGGTATTGCGCCTGCTTTGGTGGTGCCGAATGTGCGCCAGCTGATGGGCGAGTGGCAGAAACATTATCTGCAAGCGACTCAGCCAGTCAAGGCTGCACGTATTCTGGCCGTGACCGGCACCAATGGTAAAACCACGATTTCCCGTCTGGTCGCAGAGCTGTTAATGTTGCAATGCAAAGCCTGTGCAGTCATGGGTACCACCGGTAATGGGATTTTACCGAATCTGGAAGCCTCTTCACATACCACACTCGATGCACTGCAATTGCAAAATGCCCTACATGGTTATGCGCAAGCGGGTGCAGAGTTTGCTTCGATTGAAGCCAGTTCGCATGGTCTGGAGCAGGGGCGTCTGAATGGTTGTGCTATTGAAATTGCGTCTTATAGCAACCTGAGCCGTGATCATCTGGATTATCACGGTACGTTGCAAGCTTATGCGGAAGCAAAATCGCGTTTATTTCAGTTTGAATCTTTGAAAGTTGCAGTCATCAATATTGATGATGCACATGCAGAGGTGATGCTGAATGCGGCCAAGAAGAATCCGAGCCAACCGAAAATTTTGACCTATTCATTGTCGCAAGCGGCAGACTATCAGGTGCAGGATATTCAGTACAGTATTTCTGGCGCTGAATTCAAACTGATTACGGCACAAGGTGAATTTTCTATACAGAGTCCTTTCCTCGGTCATTTCAATATCGAGAATCTGGTCGCCAGTCTGATCATGGCGGAACAGGCTGGTTTTAACCTGAACAGTTTGATTGCAACTGTGCCACAGCTCAAAGGTGCGCCCGGTCGGATGCAGGTGCTGCGTGATGGCGAACGTCTGTTTGTGGTGGATTATGCTCATACTCCAGATGCCTTGACACAGGTTCTGGTGACCTTAAAGCGTCATGTTGCGCAAAATCTCTGGGCGGTCTTCGGCTGTGGCGGTGACCGTGACCGCGGCAAACGTCCACTGATGACTCAAGCTGCTTTAGACGGCTCAGATATCGCAGTACTCACTTCTGATAACCCGCGGACGGAAGATCCGGCACAAATCTTTGCGGATATGAAAAATGGCATTGATTTTTCGGGCAAAATCTATCATGAAATTCATGACCGTCGTGAAGCGATCAAGTTCGCCGTTAAACACGCGCAGGCTGGTGATATTGTCGTAATTGCAGGGAAGGGTCACGAAAATTATCAGGAAATTGATGGCATACGTCACTGGTTTGATGACGTGGTCGAAGTGCAGGCTGCGCTTGATGCACAGCATTGCAGTACAGATACCGCCTATTCAGCGCATTAGGATTCAGATATGCATACATCAACAACAAGTACTGCGGCGCTGGAGCCGTGGAGCATAGAACAATTACAGCAGGCTACCCAAGGCTACTGGCTGAATGATAAAAAGCCTTCAGGCCAAGTCAAGCGGATTTTGACTGATTCACGTGATGCAGAAGCAGGTGATGCTTTTCTTGCGCTGAAAGGCGAGCGTTTTGATGCGCACGACTTTATTACTCAGGTGGCTGCTCAGGGCTGTGAAATTGCCATTGTAAGCTGTCCGGTGGATGCCGATATTTGCCAGCTGGTGGTAAAAGATATCCGTCTGGCATTGGGACAGTTAGGTGCTTATCGCCGCCAGCAGAATCCTCAGCTTAAAGTTATTGCCTTGACCGGCAGTAGTGGCAAGACCACGACTAAAGAAATGTTAGGAAGCATTCTGTCGCGTCTGGCACCGACCTTGGTTACGCGTGGTAATTTGAATAATGACCTCGGCGTGCCGGTAATGTTGCTGGAGTTACGTCCTGAACATCAATATGCGGTGATGGAACTCGGTGCAAGTCATCAGGGTGAAATTGATTACACTTCAAAAATGGTGCAGCCGCATGTGGCGGGAATTATTAATATTGGGACTGCGCATTTAGGTGAATTTGGTGGTCGTGACGGGATTTGCCGCGCGAAATCCGAGATTTATGCGCATATTTCTCAGACTTCGATTATTCCTGCTGCCGATGATTTTGCTGAAACCATTCGTGCCGCAGTAAAAACTGAAAAAAGCTTGAGTTTTGGTGCTGGTGGTGAAGTCTATGCCAGCGATATGGTGCTTGAAGCTCAATCTTCAAGCTTTACACTGAATACGCCACAAGGCTCGAAAACAGTTCAGTTACCATTTGCCGGCGAGCATAATGTCGAAAATGCCACAGCTGCCGCTGCATTTGCCTGGGCGATCGGTATTGGTCTGGATGATATCGTAGCTGGCCTGGAACAGGCAGTCGGTGCGAAAGGTCGTCTGAACTTTATTCCGCACAAAGACTATTTATTTATTGATGACACCTACAATGCCAATCCGGGTTCGATGCGTGCAGCAGCAGAAGTGTTGGCGCAACAACAAGGCATCCGGGTGATGGTCACCGGCGATATTGGTGAACTCGGTTCATCTGCTGCAATCGAGCATTACAAGCTCGGTCGGGATCTGGTCTCGGTTAAAGGCATTAATTTTGTGGTGGCTGTGGGTGAATTTGCGCCTGCTGCACAAGAAGGTGCCCGTAGTACACAATATGGTAAAAAAATGCAGGCTTTTCTGAATCAGGAGCAGGCCTTGCCATTTTTAATTGATTTGATTGAAACACATCAACCCCAGCCAATGTCTTTCCTGTTTAAAGGGTCGCGTTTTACCCATATGGAAACATTGATGGCTGCATTGATGGAGAAACTCTAAATGCTGTTATGGCTCTTTGACCATCTGGCGGGCTTTGACAGCACGTTTCAGGTGGTTCGTTATTTAACTTTACGTGCTCTGCTGAGTGTCTTGACGGCAATGACTATTGGTTTGGTGCTCGGTCCTGTGATGATTCGCAAGCTACAGGCGCTGAAATATGGTCAGGCAGTCAGCTCGTATGCCCCTGAAAACCATGCCAAGAAAATGGGTACACCGACCATGGGCGGGGTGCTGATCCTACTTTCGATTGGTATCTCAACTTTACTCTGGGCGGATCTTTCCAATCCTTATGTCTGGATTGTGCTGGGTGTGATGGTGATTTTCGGTGCAGTAGGCTGGGCTGATGACTGGATTAAAATCCGTTATAAAGACAATGCGGGTTTGCCTGCGAAGAAAAAATTCTTCTGGACTTCAGTGGGTTCGTTGGGTGCTGGTATAGCCTTGTATGTGATTGCACAGCAACAGACTAATCCAGTGCATACCGCGAATATGCTGGATCTGCTGATTCCATTCTTTAAAGACCTAAGCATTCCATTGTCGATGATTCCTCTAGGCATTGGTTTTATTATCTTTACCTATTTCGTGATTAACGGTGCATCCAATGCCGTGAACCTGACCGATGGTCTGGATGGTCTGGCGATTATGCCAATCGTGCTGGTTGCTACAGGTCTAGGCGTATTTGCCTATCTGGCCGGTGATGTGCGTTTTGCCAATTATTTGCATATTCCTTATGTAAAATATTCGTCTGAACTAGTGGTGGTCTGTGCTGCCATGATCGGTGCCGGTCTGGCTTTCCTTTGGTACAATGCCCATCCGGCTCAAGTATTTATGGGTGATGTCGGTGCTTTATCTCTCGGTGCAATGCTCGGTACCATTGCTGTCATGGTTCGTCAGGAAATCATATTTGCGATTATGGCCGGTGTCTTTGTGGTGGAAGCGGTTTCAGTGTTCTTGCAGATTGGTTCATTAAGAATGCGCAATAAACGTGTATTCCTGATGGCACCGCTACATCATCATTATGAAAAGAAAGGCTGGCGTGAAACCCAGGTGGTGATCCGTTTCTGGATTATTACGATTATGCTGGTAGTTTTAGGTCTAATGACCTTAAAATTGCGTTAAGAAATGCATTGGAAAAAGTCGGCGCATGCCGGCTTTTTTGTTTTGGAGAAAATGATGAATTTACTCATGTGCCCAGTCTGTCGCCAGCAGTTGAGCTTAAATGAAAGAACATGGCGATGTGAGAATCATCATAGTTACGATGTCGCCAAACAAGGCTATGTGAATCTGCATGTGGTTCAGCATAAGCACAGCAAAAACCCGGGAGATACGCCTGAGTCTGTGCAGGCACGTCGCGCATTTCTCAGCGCAGGTTATTATGCGCCTTTGCAACAGGCTGTCGTGGAAAAGATTCGCGAGTTGCGGATTGAGAACCTTTTAGATATTGGTTGTGGCGAAGGCTATTACACCAATGCCATGCAGGCCGAAGTGCTGCAGTGTGTCGGAGTTGATATTGCCAAGAATGCGGTTCAGGTCGCAGCCAAACTGAATAAAGAGGTGACTTGGGTGGTAGGAACCGGGGCGACTTTACCGGTACTGGATGAGTCTATTGATCTCTGTACCAGCTTATTTAGTCCGATTCCCAAACAGGAAATTCTGCGGGTTTTAAAGCCAAAGTCTTATTTGATGGTGGTGACACCGGCACCACAACATTTATATGCCATGCGTGAGGCTTTATTTGAAGAAGTGAAACCACACGAGCCGCAGAAGTTTGTGGAGCAACTGCAAGATGAATTTAATCTGATCAGTGAGCAGGTGATTGATGCACCGATGGTTTTGCCACAGGCAGATTTAAAAAACCTGATTGCGATGACGCCCTATGCTTATAAGGCCAAACCTGAACACCGTTTGGCACTTGAACAGCAGGATCAGTTTAAATTGATGGCGCAATATCAGATTTATCTGTTCCAGAAAAAATAAAAATTGCATATAGAAAAGCCCTCAGTTGAGGGCTTTTCTATACCAGTCAGATTACTGGACTTCTTCAATCAGATTTTCCAGAGAATCTACCCGATTCGGCTGAAGAGGCTGTTCTTGTGGCGCAGATCCTTCATCATCTGGTAAACGAATCGGTTGATCTGGTAAATCTTCAAAGTCAGTTTCTGTACGTTTCGGGACGACCACAGGTGCTGGACGGTAAAGTGCTGTCGCCAGAGGCGGAGAAGACGGATCATTCTGTGCTTCATCAGCCTGAACCACCTTATTGCGATTTACCGGTGCCTTGGCATTACGGTCTAAACGTACCCAGGCTTCTGGCTGGTCTTTTAATGCCTTGCCCATAAAATCGGTCCAGATCGGTAGAGCTGCCACACCACCATATTCACGGCGACCTAAGGTGGTTGGCTGGTCAAAGCCTACCCAGGTGACAGTGACCAGCTTGCCATTGAAGCCAGCAAACCAGGCATCTTTGGCATCGTTGGTGGTACCGGTCTTCCCGCCGATATCACTACGACCAATTCTTAATGCCGCACGACCGGTACCATGCTGAATCACATCACGCAAAATGTTGGCCATGTCATAGGCAGAGCTGGATTTCAAAATACGCTGTGCCTGACGATAATTACTGTCTTCGGCAGAGACTTTAGGTGCAGCCTGTTTTTGCTCTAAAGTTGTATTGTTGATTGCAATTGCTTCATCATCTGCGGTAATAGGGTCAGTGGCTTGAACTGTTTCTTCTTTTTCATTAATACATGAAATGCAGGCATATTCAGGCTTGGCTTCAAAGATGGTATTGCCGTAGGCATCTTCAATACGGGTAATAAAGTGCGGCTGAATTCGGTAACCGCCATTGGCAAAGGTGGCATAGCCAGTCGCCATCTGAATCGGGAGAACCTGCGGGGTACCTAAGGCAATGGTATAGTTACGTGGAATCTGACTGTCCTGTAAACCGAAATCCATGAATAACTGACGTGTACGTTCAATCCCGACGGCCTGTAATAAGCGCACTGAGACTGTATTACGTGACAGATACAGTGCACGACGTAGCGGGATCATACCCAGATAACGGCCATCCGAGTTACGTGGCGTCCATTTGCCAATGGTAATGGGTGCATCATTGACCATGGTATGCGGAGTCATGCCACGTTCTAAAGCCAGGGCATAAACAAAAGGCTTAATTGTAGAACCTGGTTGACGCCAGCCTTGGGTTGCACGGTTAAATTTCGACTGATAAAAATTATATCCCCCCACAATAGCCTCAATCGCACCATTATTTGGGTTGATGGCAATCAATTGTCCTTGTACATTGGGGATCTGCACCAATGACCAAGAGGTTTTATTTTCATTGGGTCTTAAACGAATAATATCTTTGACTTTGACAATCTCGGACGCTTTGCTCGGTGCGCCACCTACACTGTTGACGTTACGAAAGCGACGCGCCCAGGACATACCTGACCAGGGAACAGTCACGCTGCTTCCGTCCTGCATGAGTGCTTCAAAACTGGAATTACCTACCTGAGTTACTTGCGCAGGATAGGTATTGGCATAGGCACGGAACTTGTCGAGGGGTTGATCATGTGCTTCAGCACCACGCCAGCCATGTCGACGGTCATAAGCCTCTAAGCCTTCTTGTACCGCTTGCTCCGCATAGGCCTGACGTTCACTATGGATGGTGGTATAGACTTTATAACCAGAATCTACCGCCTGTTCACCAAAATTTTGTACCAGTTCAGAGCGTACCATTTCACCGACATACGGAAATTTGTTTCGGGTACTGCGATCTGGCATATCCAGATTAATCGGTTCAGCAATGGCTTGCTGATACTGGCTCTGGTTTAAATAGCCCAGTTGCAGCATACGGCCCAAAATCCAGTTACGACGTTCCAGGGCGCGCTTGGGATTGGCGACCGGATTGTATCGAGAAGGTGCTTTAGGCAGGCCAGAGATCATGGCCATTTGTGCAATTGAAAGCTCTTCTAAACTCTTATTATAGTAAATTTTAGCTGCTGCTGCGATGCCGTAAGCATTTTTCCCCAAGAAAATTTTATTGACATAGAGGGTCAGAATGTCTTCTTTACTTAAGTTTTGCTCAATTTTACGGGCCAGAAAAATTTCTGTCAGTTTGCGCTTCAGCGTCCGTTCAGGACTAAGGTAATAGTTTTTTGCCACTTGCATGGTAATGGTCGAACCACCGGTCTGTACATCCGAGCCGGTCACCGTCTCACTGAGTGCGCGTCCCAAGCTTTTAAAGCTGATTCCGCTATGCTCAAAAAAGCTGGAATCTTCAGCGGCGAGGAAAGCATGAATAAACTCGGGCGGAATTTGTTCATATTTCACGGGAACAGAAAGCTTGCCTCCATATTCGGCAATTAATTCATTATCTGAACTAAAAACTTGTAAAGGCTTTAATAAAGGTGCCTTTTTAAGCGTAGACATTTCAGGCAAAGATGGGGCAATATAGAGATACATGCCATAGAAACCCATCGGAATTGAGATCAGTATAATGATAATGATCAAAAAAAATGGATGAACAAGGCCTGAACAAGATAGCTTTTTCATAACAAGTAAGTTTTAATAAGAGCTAATGGCGAACTAATTACCGGTCAGTATATCCTGTCGATATCCATATTGTTAGATGAGTTATTGTATCTATATAAAATTATAGACTGGACCAATTGGTAAGTTAGATTGAATTGGGGACAAAAAAATAATAGGAAGTATATTGTGCGCAGGTTATATCGTAAACCGAATAAGGGGTTAATAGGAGTCGATATTAGTTCGACTTCTGTTAAGGTTTTAGAACTTTCTGTAAAAAGTGGCCGTTATTGGGTAGAGAGTTATGCTTTGGTCCCATTATCGGAAAACAGTGTTGTTGAAAAAAATGTCTTAAATCCAGAAGCAGTTGCTGATGCCCTTGGGCGCGCAATTAATTTGGGCAATACCCAGTCGAATCAGACCGCTTTTGCAATTCCCACCTCAATGGCGATCACCAAGATCATTGAGATGGATGCAGATATGTCGGATGACGAACGTGAAGTTCAGATTCGTGAAGATGCGGAACAATATATTCCTTTCCCACTCGATGAAGCCAGTCTGGATTTTGAAGTTCTGCCAGACCGTCTTGCCAATCCGAACCGGGTAAATGTACTGCTGGTAGCGACCCGTATCGAAAATGTTGAAGCACGTTCCGAAGTTTTGGAAATTGCCGGACTGACACCCAAGATTGCAGATGTAGAAAGCTTTGCACTGGAAAATGCCTTTAAAGTATTTTCGGATACTTTACCGATGGGGGTCAATACGGTTGGTATTTTAGACATTGGTCATAGTATGACGACCTTGTCTGTGATGCAGAACAACAAGATTATTTATACCCGTGAGCAGGTGTTTGGTGGCAAGCAATTGACTCAGGAAATTCAGAATCGTTATGGATTATCCTTTGAAGAAGCTGGACGTGCTAAAAAAACCCGTGCCTTGCCTGATGATTATGATATTGAAGTGCTAGAACCCTTCCTGGATGCCGTCGTACAACAGGCAGCCCGTTCATTGCAGTTCTTCTTTTCATCTTCTCAGTTTAATGAGATTGACCATATTTTACTGGCAGGCGGGAATGCCAATATTCCAGGTCTGGCAAAATTATTACAACAAAAACTCGGTTACCGTGTCACGATCGCGAATCCATTTTTGCAAATGGGCTTTTCTCCTCAAATTGATATTAAAAAAATTGAAAATGACGCGTCATCACTCATGGTTGCATGCGGTTTGGCATTAAGGAGTTTTGATTAATGGCAAGAATTAACTTACTTCCTTGGCGTGATGAGCTAAGAATTAAAAGAAATAATGAATTCGTGGCAATCTGCGTGGGGGCGCTTTTCTTGGGATTAGTGGCAGCAGGTTCAACCTGGTTTTATTATGATCACAAGCTTCAGGATCAGGAACAGGCCAATCAGCTGATTCAAAGTACTAATCAGAATCTGGATGTGCAGTTAAAAGCGCTAGAGGGTTTGCAAGAACAGCGTAATGCGATTGTCGAACGGATGAAGTTGATTCAGGGCTTGCAAACCCAGCGCCCGATTGCGGTGCACTTGATTGATGAAATTGTGCGGGTGACTCCAAGCAATATGTATATCACCAAATTCCAGCGTATCGGCGACAAGTTTACCATTGAAGGTAAAGCTGAGAGTCCTAATACCGTAGCTGAACTGTTACGTAATCTGGAAGCTTCATCTTGGTATCGGAATGCCTTTATGAACGCCTTCCTGGTGGCTGAAGAAGCGAAAGAAAAGGCGCCAAGCTCGATCATTCCACGTGTAGAAGAGTCGTATGGCAGTTTTACTGTGACGGTAGATCTGGATCAGATCGCTCAGCCAATACTTAACGAAGAACAACAAGCAGTCACTACAACTACGGGGGCATCATCATGAGTAATGAAGAATTCGATGAGTTCAGCCAGGATGTCGTCGCTGTACCCAAAAACAAAATGACTGTTGAAAAGTTTTTTCAGCAATTCAATACATTGGATCCAAATAATTATGGTAGCTGGCCTTTGTCGGTCAAAATTACCTGCTGGATCTTCATTGCTGCGCTGGCATTTGCGGTGATTTACTTTGTCATGATCAGAAGCACGATTGAATCGATTTCACAAGCCAGTGCTCAGGAACAAAACCTGCTGAATGAATTTCGTGAAAAAGAATCCAAATTACGCAATTTACAACAATATCAAATCCAGCTTCAGGAAATGGAAGCCCGTTTTAACCAGCAGTTAGAACAGTTACCGAAAGAAACTGAGATTCCGGGTCTGGTTGAAGATATTAACCTGAGCGGTGTGAATTCAGGCCTGAAGTTTAAAAATATCCGTCTAGAGCCTGAAATTAAACAAGAGTTCTTTATTGAACAGCCGATTGCAATTGAAGCGACTGGGGATTATCACGCTTTTGGTTCTTTTGTCAGCAGTATTGCCGGCTTATCGCGTATTGTCACGCTGCATGATTTCACCATTATTGGTACTGAAAACAAAGAGAAAAAATCTGAAATTCCGGTCATTGATTATGTGGTGAAAGCCAAAACTTATCGTTATGTCGGTAATGCGGAAGGTGCTGCAGAACAATCTGCAGTTAATAGCACTACTCAGGGGGCGCAGTAATGAAGAACATTAAAATTACTTCGGCTTTAACGCTTGGGTTTTTGTTAGTGGGGTGTGATTCACGTATTGATGCCGTCAATCAGGAAATGGCCAACATCCGTAATCAGCCGCCTTTACCGATTGAACCTGCACCTGATTTTATGCCAGTTGAAACTTTTAATTATGCAGCGCACCAAATCAAAAGTCCTTTTTTACCAAGCTCTTTGGCTGCTGAACTGAAAATTATGGCGGGGAAACGGGTTTATCCAAACCTATCACGTCAACTGCAACCGCTAGAAAGTTATCCGCTGGAAACGTTGACCATGAAAGGCAGTATGCGCAATCAGGCAGGACAGATTCTGGCTTTAATCCAGACGCCTGATGGTGAGGTTGAGCGGATCCAACGTGGTAGCTATATGGGACTTAATCATGGTCGTGTGGTTGGAATTACACCGACACAGATCGATTTGATTGAGATTATTCCAGATGGCCGTGAGGGATATGTGGAACGTCCGCGAAGTCTGGTTCTTATCGGGCCGGCGCCATAAGTTTTAAAGGAATAACAATGAATAAGAGTATTAAAGAATTTATTTTTGGGGATGTTAATACAATGAATCGTGTGTTTCGTCAGTTTTCAATGGGTGCTGTTGCGATTGCGGTGATGCAAGCGGCCAGTGCACAGGTTTCAATGACCAATGTAGTACCCATGCAGCTTTCTGGACAAGGAACTGAGATTCGGGTGATGTTCAATGGTTTGCCACCACAACCACAAGCCTACCAATTAGAATCACCGTCACGTTTGATTCTAGACTTTGACAAGGCACAACAAAATTTAAAACAAAGCAGTATTCCGGTGGCAACACGTGAAGCCAGTTCGGTAGATGTCACTTCGGATGCTCAGCGGGCACGTCTGACGGTAAATCTGACCGAGGCTGGAGCCTTTACCACTCGCGTGGAGGGCAATACCTTTATTCTTAAAATTAACTCGGCAACTCCTGTAGCCATAGCTCAACCTGTGCAGCAACATTCAGCTCAGGGTATCAGTAATATTGGTTTCCAGCGCGGTGCTCAAGGTGAAGGTCAGGTGGTCATTGATCTGGCGGGAAATAATACACCAGTCGATGTACAGCAGCAGGGTACCAAAGTTATTGTACGGACTTTAGGCTCTAAAATCCCTGCACATTTGACCCGCCGTCTAAATGTAAATGATTTTGCTACACCGGTTTCCAGTGTAGATGCAGTGAATCAAAATGGTTCAGGGGTCATTACGATTCAGTCTGCAGAAAGCTATGAATATATGGCTTATCAGACTGATAATAAGCTGACCATTAGCTTGAAACGTCCTGAGGTCAAGAATCCATTACGGCCTAAAACTGTGGCTTATACCGGCAAGAAAATATCTTTGGATTTTCAGGATATCGAAGTCCGTCGTGTCTTACAGCTCTTAGCCGATTTCACCGATATCAATATGGTGGCAGCAGACAGTGTACAAGGCAATATTACTTTGCGCTTAAAAGAAGTGCCATGGGATCAGGCGCTGGATATTGTGCTGAAAACCAAAAACCTGGATAAACGCCGCAATGGTAATGTGATCTGGATCGCACCAGTTGCAGAACTAATTAAGGCGGAAGAGGAAGAGGCAAAAGCTTTGGCTCAAAGTGTCAAGCTTGCCCCTATTCAAACGGAATATATGCAGCTCAGTTATGCCAAAGCAGCAGATATTGAGAAACTGATTACGCAGAATAAAGGCGCATCTAGTTCAGGCGGTGCGAGTAGCACGAATAATAATGAGGGTGGGGAAAGTTTATTAAGTTCCCGTGGTTCTGTTTCTGTTGATGCACGAACCAATACCATTATTGTGAATGATACCCAGCCATTTATTGATAAAATTCGAAATATGGTAGATCTGCTTGATGTACAGGTGAAGCAGGTGATGGTCGAAGCGCGTATTGTTCGTGCAACTACGGACTTTACCAAAGAGATGGGCGTGAAATGGGGAATTCTGTCTCAAGGGATTACCA
Source organism: Acinetobacter sp. (assembly GCF_049284435.1). Lineage (GTDB taxonomy): Bacteria > Pseudomonadota > Gammaproteobacteria > Pseudomonadales > Moraxellaceae > Acinetobacter. Next base: position 21,405 of record NZ_JBAPXX010000129.1, read on the forward strand.
ACAATGATAGTCTTCTGGTCGGTGGTAGTGACACGACGTTATGGGATCTCAGAGATCCTCAAGAAAATGATTTGGGTGGGTATACCTATGATATTCAGCGTCCACAAAACCTGAATGTGGATTTGGGGGTAACTAGTCCAGGTGCAAGTCGTATTGCTTTTGGTCTAATCAGTCTTTCTGATTTTATGCTGGATCTTGAGCTTTCTGCATTACAAGCGGATGGCTATGGTGAAGTGATTTCTACACCTAAAGTATTGACAGCAGACAAGCAAAAAGCCACGGTTGCATCTGGATCACAAATTCCCTATCAATCTGCTGAAGGTGGAGGTGCTAATGCTGTATCCACTACTGAGTTTATTGACGCGACCTTAAGCCTGGATGTCACACCAAGCATTACGCCAGATGGTAAAGTGCAGATGGAACTCAATATTACTAGTGACTCGCCAGGTAACCCGACCCCGACTGGGCAATTGACGATTAATAAAAATCAGATCAATACCAATGTGCTGGTGGATAATGGGGAAACCGTGGTCTTGGGCGGTATTTTTGAGCAGGAAACCCGTAATGCACAAACCAAGGTGCCATTCTTGGGTGATATTCCTTATGTAGGTCTTTTATTCCGTAAAGATTTAAAAGCGGATAACAAGCGTGAGTTACTGATTTTCGTTACACCTCGAATTGTTAATGACAGTGTTTCAAGAAATCATTAATATATTTTGAATTTAACAAAACGAATAGGTGACTCCTTGCCAAGCAAAGAGTTTGAAACCCTACCAAATATCTATTTGGTAGGGCCGATGGGGGCCGGTAAAACAACAGTAGGACGACATCTCGCAGAATTGTTAGGACGCGAATTTCTAGACAGCGATCATGAAATTGAACGTAAAACCGGTGCGACCATTCCCTGGATTTTTGAAAAAGAAGGGGAGCAGGGTTTTCGTGACCGTGAAACTGCTGTCATTAATGACCTTAGCTCACGTCCTCATCTGGTTTTAGCCACCGGGGGGGGTGCAATTACCCAGCCCCTCAATCGGGAATATCTGAAACAGCGCGGAATCGTTGTTTACCTGTATACGCCGGTTGAAATTCAACTGCAACGTACCTATCGCGATAAAAACCGTCCACTCCTTCAAGTCGAAAATCCGGAACAAAAGTTACGTGATTTACTGGCAGCCCGTGATCCCTTGTATCGGGAAGTGGCACATCATATTATTGAGACCAATCAAGGTGCTGCACGTGATCTGGCGCAACGGATTCTCAATCTCATTACTTCCAAAAACTAAGTTCATTGAATAAAGTGGTTAATCAAGCATGCAAACCTTATATGTAGAACTCGGAGAACGTCGTTACCCTATTTTTATCGGGAGCGATCTGGATCCACAGGCCTTATTGGCACCCTATATTCATGGCAAGCAAGTGATGATTGTGAGTAATACCACAGTTGCGCCACTTTATTTGCAGCGTTATCAAACTGCAATTGAAGCTCTGGACAAACGTATTGCGACCTGTATTCTGCCTGATGGTGAAAAATATAAGGATAGCCAGCATCTGAATCTGATTTTTGATGCACTGCTTGAAGCCGGGTTTAATCGGGACTGTACCGTGCTTGCGTTGGGTGGTGGTGTCATTGGGGATATGGCCGGATTTGCCTCGGCCTGTTTCCAGCGCGGAGTATATTTTATCCAGGTGCCAACGACTTTGCTGTCGCAGGTAGATTCAAGTGTCGGTGGAAAAACCGGGATTAATCATCCACTCGGTAAAAACATGATTGGTGCTTTCCAGCAACCGCAAGTGGTACTGGCGGATATGTCGCAGCTTTCTACTTTGCCTGATCGAGAGCTTTCAGCAGGTTTGGCTGAAGTGATTAAATATGCCCTACTCGGTGATGAAAAGTTTTTAGTCTGGCTTGAAGAAAACATGGATGCGCTGGTCGCTCGTGATGAGGAATTACTGGCTGAAGCCGTTTATCGTTCCTGTGCACATAAAGCCCGTATTGTGGCCAATGATGAGAAGGAGCAAGGGGAACGTGCTTTACTCAACTTAGGTCATACCTTTGGTCATGCGATTGAATCCTACATGGGGTATGGTGTCTGGCTACATGGCGAGGCTGTTGCCACCGGTATGGTGATGGCTGCGGATCTGTCACAGCGTATGGGCTGGATTTCTCAAGAAGATTTGGAGCGTACAAAAAAAATCATTTCTCGTGCCCAATTACCTATCGTTTGTCCTAAAATCCCTCTGGATGATTTTCTGGCCTATATGGCCCATGACAAAAAAGTCTTAAATGGACAATTGCGTCTGGTGTTATTAAAGCAATTAGGCAAAGCAGTGATTACCCGGGACTTTGAACTCGAGTTAATGAAACAGGCAATTTTAGCCAATCAGGCATAGGTTTAGTTTTATGGCAGCATTACATACTCCTTGGCAAAAGATTCAGCATTATTTCTGGCTGGTCTGTGGTGTATGCTGCCTATTTGCTGCCTTGGTCTTTTGGGCGGTGACTGATTCAGATGACGTCGTCGAAATTGAAAAAAAGTCTGAAACTGAAGTTCAGTTGCAGATTCAACCAGAAAAAGTAGCAACAATGACCCATCTTGGTGCGCTTTTTCAAGAAGTGAAACCACTGGACCTAAATACACGTACCGTCGTGAATGCCAGTCATGAGCCTGAATTTCGCGGTACCAAATTTGTGAATGAAACCAAAAACCAGCATGCAATTGAATTATTTCGTGTGACCAATGAAGCAATTTTAAAAAGTTTTCTTAAAAAACAGTCCGATCGTAAGCCTTTTATTTATTTAAGAATCTCGGGTGAAAATCAGCCAGAACAATATGTATTGTTGTATGGTCAATATAAGACGGCGGCGCAAGCCAATCAGGCACTCTCTACACTGAAGTTAAATTTACCGGCTTCAGTTAAACCCGAAGTCGTGCCAATGCAGCAATATGTCAGTCTGGTCAATAATCTGGGTTCAGAGGAATTGGCCAGTAATCAAAAGCTTTATGAAATTCGTTTGAAAAATGTGCCTTTGCCGAAAGTAGATGAATCGGTGCGACTTAGACAGCAGCAAACCCAAACTGAGTCCAAACCGCGTAGCTCTGATGCTGCGACTACCAGTACCACAATTGTGCGCCGTGATTCATCGGGAAATGTAGTTGATGTACAGAAATCTGAAAGTGCTGTAGAAGGCACACCTCAACCGCAAAATAATAATAATCGACCTGCTCAGGGCAGTAATCCGCGTCCTCAGAATAACGAGATTAGTGATCCATTTAATTAGTTCGGTCTAAAATAGCGCATCCAAAAAATTACAGAATTAAAAATGAGCGCTTTTGGTGCAAAAACTGCACATTAAAATTAACCTTTAGAGTGCTATTCTACGCTAAATCTTTGTCATCTGTATTGTTTTAATTTATGCGCTGTTTGTTGGCATGGAATTTGCTTTATTGGTGCATGAATTGAATTAATCTCCCTGTTTTAGCGCGAAAAATGATTCGATGACACTATGTGAATGTCATATTTATTCCAGATTTTTATGTTATTCATGAGCAGAATAAACTTTATTTGTTATGCATTTAGTCTAAAAAAGGACTAGTCTGAAGAAATAAAGAAAAATGCTTTTGCTCTACCAAGACGGTCTTCGAAAGTCCATTAGACGCCAGCGCAGAGAAAATTTAGATTATTTAATAGCCTGTTGAGGCTTAGTGAAAGAAGGGTACGCTATGCACATGCCATCGCCTAATAATGTAGCTCCCGCTCAAGGTTTATACCAACCGGATGAGTTTAAAGATAACTGTGGTTTCGGTTTGATCGCCCATATGCAGGGTGATGCTAGCCATGATCTCGTCAAGACCGCGATTCATAGTTTGAGTTGTATGACCCATCGTGGTGGTATTGCCGCGGATGGCAAGACGGGAGATGGTTGTGGTCTGCTCTTGGCAATGCCGAAAAAATTCTTCCGTGAAGAAGCAAAATGCTTAAGTGATACCACCTTAAGTGAAGTCTTTGCTGTGGGTTCAGTATTTCTAAATCTTGATCCGGCGCTTGCTGCACATGCCAAACAGATTTTAAATAAAGAAATTGAAGCTGAAGGTTTAATTGTTCTGGCTTGGCGTGTGATTCCGACCAATGTCGATGCATTGGGTGAAATTGCCCTGCAATCAATGCCTGCCTTTGAACAGATTATTGTCAATTGTCCAATGGGTGTGACTGAGGTTGAATTTAACCGTAAGTTATTCCTGGCGCGTCGTCGTGCAGAACAATTGTTGGTGAGTGATACGTCTTTCTATGTCACGACGTTATGCTCAACGGTCATCAGCTATAAAGGCTTGATGATGCCGGAAGCGATTGCAGATTTTTATACAGATCTGGCTGATCCACGTTTGGAATCGCATATTGTGGTCTTCCATCAGCGCTTCTCGACCAATACCTTACCTCGCTGGCCTTTGGCACAACCGTTCCGTTACTTGGCACACAATGGTGAAATCAATACCATTACTGCGAATCGTAACTGGGCCATGGCGCGTGTGCCGAAATTTGAAAATCCATTATTGCCAGGTTTAACTGAACTGAATCCAATTGTGAACCGTACCGGTTCAGATTCTTCAAGCCTGGACAACATGCTGGAGATTCTGGTTGGCGGTGGCATGGATCTGTTCCGTGCACTTCGTATGCTGGTTCCGCCTGCTTGGCAGAACGTGGAAACACTTGATGCTGATCTTCGTGCTTTCTATGAATTCAACTCAAAACACATGGAAGCCTGGGATGGTCCTGCAGGTCTGGTGATTCAGGATGGTCGCCATGCGATCTGTATGCTGGATCGTAACGGCCTGCGTCCTGCGCGTTGGGTCATCACCAAAAATGGTTATATCACGCTGGCTTCTGAAATTGGCGTGTGGGGTTATCAACCTGAAGACGTCATTTCTAAAGGTCGTGTTGGGCCTGGCCAGATGTTGGTGATCGACACACAAACCGGCAAGGTGCTGGATACACAAGATGTCAATAATCATCTGAAACGTATGCGTCCGTACCGCGAATGGTTACGTGAAAATTCTGTGCGTTTGCAAGGCAGTCCAGAGCTGGAAGAATATTTATGTGATCAAGGCTTAAAAGGCGATGGCCTGAAAGCGGCACAAAAAATGTTTATGGTGACCTTTGAGGAGCGTGATCAGTTATTGCGTCCGATTGCCGAAAGCGGTCAGGAAGCTGTAGGCTCAATGGGTGATGATACCCCAATGGCAGTATTGTCACGTCAAGTACGTCATGTGTCGGATTATTTCCGCCAGCAGTTTGCGCAGGTGACCAACCCACCGATCGATCCGCTGCGTGAATCGATTGTGATGTCACTGGAAACCTGTTTAGGTCGTGAACAAAATGTATTTGAGCAAGGACCTGAGCATGCAGACCGTTTGATCATTTCCAGTCCTGTGCTGTCTAATTCGAAAATGCATCAAATCCGTACGCTGGGTCGTGCTGGTTATGAAATTGCAGATATTGACCTGAACTATGCTGAAACCGAGGGTTTGGAAGCAGCGATTGCGCGTATTTGTGAAGAATCTGCACAAGCCATTCGTAATGGCAAAACCCTACTGGTACTTTCCGACAAGAAAATCCGTGAAGGTTACTTGCCTGCCAATGCTTTCATGATCACTGGTGCGGTGCATCATCACTTGATTAATACTGGTTTGCGTACAGATGCCAACCTGATTATTGAAACCGGTTTTGCTCGTGATCCACATCAGTTTGCAGTTCTACTTGGTTTTGGTGCGACAGCCATCTACCCGTACCTAGCTTATGACGTAATCAATGATCTGGTCGCGAAAGGCGAATTATTGGGTGATCCAATTTATGCACAAAACAATTTCCGTAAAGGGATTGAAAAAGGTCTACTGAAAGTCCTTTCGAAAATGGGGATTTCTACGGTTGCTTCTTACCGTGGTGGTCAGCTGTTTGAAGCAGTGGGCTTATCTAATGAAGTGGTGGATAAATGCTTCATCGGTGTACCAAGCCGTATTCAGGGCGCAACCTTTGTTGACCTTGAAAATGATCAGAAACAGTTGGCGGATATTGCCTGGAAAAACCGTAAACCAATCGATCAGGGCGGTCTGCTAAAATTTGTATTCGGCAAGGAATACCATGCCTTTAACCCAGACGTGATCAACTCACTGCATAAAGCAGTACGTTCTGGGAACTACGCAGATTTTAAAGAATATGCTGAACTGGTAAATAACCGTCCAATTGCGACCATTCGTGACCTATTCAAGCTGAAAACAGACAATTCGATTCCAGTCGATCAAGTGGAATCGGTGGAAGAGATCCTACCGCGTTTTGACTCTGCCGGTATGTCTTTGGGTGCATTGTCGCCTGAAGCACACGAAGCGATTGCGATTGCCATGAATACGATTGGCGGTCGTTCAAACTCGGGTGAGGGCGGTGAAGATCCAGCGCGTTACGGCACCCTCCGTAATTCGAAAATCAAACAAATTGCATCGGGCCGTTTTGGTGTGACACCTGCTTACTTAACGTCTGCAGAAGTCCTTCAAATTAAAGTCGCGCAAGGTGCAAAACCAGGTGAAGGTGGCCAGTTGCCGGGTGGTAAAGTAAACGGTCTCATTGCCCGTTTGCGTTACTCTGTGCCGGGCGTTACCCTGATTTCGCCACCTCCGCATCATGACATCTATTCAATTGAAGATTTATCACAGTTGATCTTTGATTTAAAACAGGTTAACCCACAGGCGATGGTGTCAGTTAAGCTGGTTTCCGAACCGGGTGTCGGTACGATTGCGGCAGGTGTAGCGAAAGCGTATGCCGATTTCATTACCATTTCTGGTTATGATGGCGGTACAGCGGCTTCTCCACTTTCTTCAATTCATCATGCAGGTTCCCCGTGGGAACTGGGTCTTGCTGAGGCGCATCAGGCCCTTCGTGTCAATGACCTACGTGGTAAAGTTCGCGTACAGACAGATGGCGGTTTAAAAACCGGTCTGGATGTCGTAAAAGCAGCAATTCTCGGTGCTGAAAGCTTCGGCTTTGGTTCGACTCCGATGATTGCACTCGGTTGTAAATACCTGCGTATCTGTCACTTGAATAACTGTGCAACCGGTGTCGCAACTCAACAAGATCATTTACGTCAAGAGCATTATATTGGCGAGCCACAAATGCTGATCAACTTCTTCACCTTTATTGCTGAAGAAACCCGTGAATGGCTGGCAGCACTCGGTGTGTCTAGTCTAAAAGACCTGATTGGCCGTACTGATCTGCTAGAAGTCTTGCCAGGTGAAACTGCAAAGCATGCACATCTTGATTTGAGTAAATTACTGGAATCGCATCCTGCAGCGGAAGGCAAAGCTCAATACTGTCAGGTTCAAGGTAATGCGCCATTTGATAAAGGCATTCTGGCTGAAAAAATGGTGGCGGAAATCCTGCCTGCGATTGAAGCAGGAACTGGCGGCGAATATAGCTTCACGATCGGTAACTGTGACCGTTCGATTGGCGCACGCTTGTCTGGTGAAATTGCGAAACGTTATGGCAACCTGAGCATGGAAGCGCATCCGGTGAAAGTTCACCTGAATGGTACTGCGGGGCAGTCGCTGGGTGTGTGGAATGCTGGTGGTCTGCATATCAGCCTGGAAGGTGATGCCAATGACTATGTCGGTAAAGGCATGGCTGGTGGTCGCATCTCGATTTTCCCGCCAAAAGGTTCGCCTTTCCAGACGCAAAATACCGCGATTATTGGGAACACCTGTTTGTACGGTGCCACTGGCGGTAAGCTATATGCAGCCGGTACAGCGGGCGAGCGTTTCGCGGTGCGTAACTCGGGTGCATTTGCCGTGATTGAAGGTGCAGGTGATCACTGCTGTGAATATATGACCGGCGGTATTGTTACGGTGCTGGGTAAAGTTGGGCATAACTTCGGTGCAGGTATGACTGGTGGTTTTGCTTATGTGCTTGATCTGGATAATGACTTCGTTGATCATTATAACCACGAACTGATTGAGCTGAACCGTATTTCCACAGAAGCAATGGAAGAGCATAAAGCCTTCCTGGGTCGTATTCTGGATGAACATATTAAAGAAACGGGTAGTGCTTGGGCGTATAAGATCCGCCATGAGTTTGACTTCTACAGCCGCAAGTTCTGGTTGGTAAAACCAAAAGCAGCCAACTTGCAAACGCTGTTAAAAACAACTCAAGCTGATCCACAATAATTCCACTACTGCAGAAACATAGGCAGATGTAAGGCAACTGTGAACCCCTTACATCTACCCACGGAGAGAGACATGGCAGAACGCCTGAATAATGACTTTCAATTCCTGGATGTCGCACGCCAAGATCCAGAGAAAAAAGAGATTGATGTCCGCAAAGCAGAATTTGTGGAAATTTATAAGCCTTATACCGCGGAAATTGCAGCCAACCAGACGCATCGCTGCCTCGGCTGTGGTAACCCGTACTGTGAATGGAAATGTCCGGTACATAACTACATTCCAAACTGGTTAAAACTGGTGTCTGAAGGCCGTCTGTTCCAGGCGGCTGAACTGTGTCACCAGACCAATACCTTGCCAGAAGTCTGTGGTCGGGTCTGCCCGCAAGACCGTCTTTGTGAAGGGGCATGTACCCTGAACGACGGTTTCGGTGCGGTAACGATTGGTAATGCGGAAAAATATATCAACGATACCGCCTTTGCTTTGGGCTGGCGTCCAGATATGTCTAATGTGAAATGGACCAATAAAAAAGTCGCGATTATCGGGGCAGGTCCTGCAGGACTTGGCTGTGCAGATATTCTGGTACGTAACGGGGTAAAACCTGTAGTGTTTGACAAGCGTCCGGAAATTGGGGGGTTGCTGACTTTTGGTATTCCAGAATTCAAAATGGAAAAAGACGTAATGAAGCGCCGCCGTGAAATTTTCACCGGTATGGGCGTGGAATTCCGTCTGAATACTGAAATTGGTACAGATGTGACCATCGATCAGTTACTTGCCGATTATGATGCGGTATTCATGGGTATGGGAACCTATACCTACATGAAAGGTGGTTTTGCCGGTGAAGAATTGGATGGTGTCCATGATGCACTGGACTTCCTGATCGCCAACGTAAACCGTACCCAAGGTTGGGAAAAAGATCCAGCTGAATACATCAGTGTACAAGGCAAGAAAGTCATCGTTTTAGGCGGTGGTGATACTGCCATGGACTGTAACCGTACTTCGATCCGTCAAGGTGCTGAGTCGGTAGTTTGTGCTTATCGTCGTGATGAAGAAAACATGCCGGGTTCACGTCGTGAAGTACAAAATGCACGTGAAGAAGGGGTGAATTTCCAGTTTAACCGTCAGCCGATCGAAATCGTCGGTGAAAATGGCAAAGTAACTGGGGTGAAAGTGATCAGCACTCAGCTAGGTGAGCCGGACAGTCGTGGTCGCCGTAGTCCAGAGCCGATTCCGGGTTCAGAAGAAATTCTTCCCGCGGATGCAGTCCTGCTTGCTTTCGGTTTCCGTACCAGCCCAGCCGACTGGTTCACTGATGTAGAAATCAATCTGGATGGTTCAGGTCGTGTCGTTGCAGCTGAACAGCAGCAATACAAATTCCAGACCTCGAATCCAAAAATCTTCGCTGGTGGTGACATGGTGCGTGGTTCGGATCTGGTGGTTACTGCAATCTGGGAAGGCCGTCAGGCAGCTGAAGGTATCCTGGATTATCTAGATGTTTAACAGTTGAAAATTCACTGAAGTCATTCAAACAACCCGCTACGGCGGGTTTTTTAATTTTGATTGTCTGTAATTCAAAGATAGATAATTAAAAAAATTATAAAAAGTAACAAAACTTTAGAAAATACTGTTTAAAATCAAATTAATTATATAAATATTAATAAAGAATTGAGGACAAGATATCATGCGTGTATTCAAACAATCTCTTATTGCCTTGATGCTGGCCAGTACCTTGACCCTGAGTGGTTGTGGTTATAACACCTTGCAAGTCAAAGATGAAGCAGTCACTGCCGCCTGGTCGGAAGTACAAAACCAGTATCAGCGCCGTGCCGATTTGGTGCCTAATCTGGTCAATGTAGTCAAAGGCTATGCCTCGCATGAAGAGCAGGTTTTAACTGAAGTGACACAAGCACGTGCCAATGTTGCCGGTTTGAAAGTAGATCGTGAAGTACTGGAAGATCCTGAACTGTTTCAGCGTTATCAGGAAGCACAGGCCCAGATGACCAGTGCCTTGTCGCGTCTTTTGGCTGTGACTGAAAATTATCCAGATTTGAAAGCAAATCAACAGTTCCGTGATTTACAGGTACAGCTCGAAGGCACTGAAAACCGGATTGCTGTGGCACGTAACCGTTATATTACAACAGTACAGGACTTCAACTCTTATGCGCGTCAGTTCCCGCAAGTCATGACCGCCAAAGTGATTGGCATGGACACCAAACCGAACTTTAGCGCCGAGCAAAGTGCACAGAAAGCTCCAACGGTTTCCTTTGAATAAGTACTGACTTGTAAATAAGTGAGGAATCAGATGTCTAATATTCTGCTGAAATACTGTGCTGGTTTGATTCTCACGCTGGGCATGGGAACGACAATGCCTGTTTCAGCAGAAACAGCCACAGCTACAGATACTGAAGAGGTCATCGTAGCCCGTGAAATTTTGCAGCCTAAAACGAATCAAAATACTCAAACTCAAAATACAGAAACTACAGCAGCATCACAGCCACAAATTGCCAATGATATGGCAGAAGGGCAGCTTCAGCGCGACTTGCCAAGTCTGAATGAACCCGTCATTGATCAGGCAAATTTACTCAGTCCTGCTGAAAAAAAGCAACTCAGTCAGCGTATTCTAAAACTTTATAATGAAGGTAAAGGGCAAATAGGTGTAGTCATTGTTCCGACCACGGGGCAGGAAGATATTTTTGATTACTCCATGCGCGTTGCTGAAGCCTGGCAGCTTGGCTCGGCTAAACGCGACAATGGTTTGTTGATGACCATTGCCATTAATGATCGCCGTATTCAAATTTTGACCGGTTATGGCCTGGAGGGGGTACTACCTGATATTGTGGCAGGTCGGATTATTCATGATAAAATCACGCCATTTTTTAAGCAAGGTCAGTATGCGCAAGGCATTGATTCCGGGTTAACCGAAATTGAACGGATTCTCAATTTAGATCCTGAAATTGCGGCACAGGCCGCGGATGAAATCAAAGAACGTCAGGAACAAGCTTATCAAGCCCAAAAAGCATCTCAAGCCACTTTTGGGAGCGTTATCTTTATTATTATTGCAGGTATCGTAGGTTCCATGATTTTCGGCAGAAAATTGAGCGCTGCGACTGCCGCAGTTGCAGGGACGGCTGCCGGTCTGGTGAACGGCATAGGGTTACTTGCAAGTTTAATGATTGGCGCAGGTATTTTCTTTTTATTGGTAACCTCCATTGCTCAGCTGATTTTACATGCCTTCTTGGCGGGTGGTGGTCGCGGCGGCGGTAGTGGCCGAGGTGGTTTTGGTGGCGGCGGCTTCGGCGGTGGTGGTGGTGGATTTGGCGGGGGAGGAGCATCAGGCTCATGGTAACAACTACAGATACGACAGATATAATCACGCAGCCAAAGCTGGAAGAGCATGTGCAGCCGAGTTTTAAACGCTGGTTAAAACATTTCTTTTATATGCCGGCAACCAAGCGTTTTTTCTCCAAGCAGGATCAGCATGCGATTGCCGTCGCGGTTGAAGAAGCTGAACAGGGACATGTGGGGGAGATTCAGGTGGTGATTGAAGGCTGTCTGCCTTCACGATCTGCTTATTATCAAGATACCTTATGTCGAGCCCGACAGTTATTTGCTGAAATTGGGGTTTGGGATACCGAATATAATAGTGGGGTGCTACTCTATTTGAACCTCTGTGAGCATAAGGTTGAAATTGTGATTGACCGGGGTATTAAAAATGCAACGACCCAGCAAGTCTGGGATCAAATCTGTCAAAACATTATTCAGCATTTAGTTCAGCAGAAGTTTAAAGAGGGAGTTATTGAGGGGGTGCAGCAAATTGGACAGGTTTTAGATCAGTACTACGATCATAAAATGGACGATTTAGAAAATGAATTAGGTAATAAACCGATTATTCTAGGGTGATTTTAGTCAACTAACTGACATTTTTTGTCAGTTAGTTACACAAAAGAAAACACAATGATTACAAAAATAAAAATATTTTTTTAAAGTGCTGTTTTTTCTCTCAATTTTATTATAATAAAACTTGGCACACTTAGTGCTAAATATAAAATTAAGCTAAATGAGCTTTTCTTTAGGCTTATAAATAAACAAAAAACATTTGTGGAGAATGTTATGAATACAGTACAAAAGGGTTTTACCCTTATTGAATTAATGATTGTTGTAGCAATTATCGGCATTTTGGCTGCGGTTGCGCTTCCTGCCTATCAAGACTATACGATCCGTGCAAAAGTGACAGAAGGTCTGTCTTTAGCTTCTTCTTATAAGACGGCAATCACTGAAACACATGCATCTCGTGGCCCAACAGGGATGGTTGCTTGTACAGATGCAACAACTTGCCAAGCTATGGGTATTACATATGTATCAAACAACAAAAATGTAAGTAGTATTACATCTGCTAACACAGGCATAATTACTATTAACTATACAACAGCGGTTGTTCCAGCTGCGAATAGTAAATTATTATTAGTTCCTCAGACTAATGCTGCAACTCCTGCTGATTTAGCACTTAATGCTGCAACTTCAGCAGGTACTCAATTCCAATGGGCATGTCGTCCTGATGCGACAGGTGGTATTGAAAAGAAATACGTTCCAGCGAATTGTCGTTAATTTTCATTATAAAAAAGACTGGTTAGCCAGTCTTTTTTTTATCCAATTTTCTATTCCAGAGTATTGCTATGAAAAATAAGCGTGTACAATTTTTTCTTTGTCACTTTTTCATATCTAGTTGTATTGCAGTTATGTTGTTAATGTGGACATTTTGTGTGTGGTATCCAACTCCTCTAGCTAAAGCAACAGATGTTACGCATATATTCTTAATGCTTTTAATTGTTGATGTTATTCTTGGACCTCTTTTAGGTTTTATTGTTTATAAAGAAGGAAAAAAAACACTTAAATTTGACTTAAGTGTAATTATATTTATTCAAATTGCTGCACTTTGCTATGGGGTTTTTAGTATTGAACAAGGCCGGCCTGTGTGGTTAGCTTATAATATTGATCGTTTTGAGTTAATACGCAAAAATGAAATCATTGACGAGCATTTAGATCAAGCACAGTCTCAATTTCAACAAACATCATTGTTGCAGCCGCAATATGTTGCGGTAGAGTTTTCTAGAGATAAAAAACAACGTGAAGATGATATGTTTGCCGAAGCCTTAGGCGGTATTTCAATCGCACAAAAACCTGAGCGTTATGTGGATTTTGTTCAAGCTATACCTCAAATTAAACAACGAGCAAAAAATGTAAAAGAACTTGAGCAATACAATGATATACAGCAAGTTCAAAAAATCTTACATAAATATCCAAATGCAGATGCTTGGTTGCCTTTGAAAGCAAATGCTCTAGATATGGTAATACTCATTAACAAAGAAAAAGCTGAAGTTGTTAAAATCGTCGACCTGCGCCCTTGGGACTAACACAGGCAAAATGATAAAAGCAGATTACCCTTGAATCTGCTTTTTTGTATATCATGTGCCAAACTTTTATTGCCTGATATTTCCATGAAATTCACGCTTGCCCTCATCGCAGCAATCCTGATCTCCCTTGCTTGGCTCATGCCCATTCACTACCGCCCTTGGGTCACCTATACCGGTGAGCTGTATGCTTTCTTTGCGCTATTTGCATTAGCTGCAATCTGCCTAAAAGAAAAACTAGAATTGCCTGTAGTAAGTTTACGTTTGTTGTTACTCGCCTGTGTACCGTTTATACATTTGCTGGCAGGACAGGTCTTTTTCTTTAGCACTGCCATGCTGGGCTTCATTTTTGTCTTTAGCTTTTGGCTGGCAAGTGTGTTGGGTTATCACCTTTCAACAGGGGACTATAACCGGGAAGAAGCTTTCACTAATCTGAGTTATGTTTTTCTGGCTTCAGGTACTCTCACGGGAATTATTGCGATATGCCAATGGACGAATTTGGATTCAATATTGCCAGGGATGGTGAATATTAGCGGCAACCAGCGACCTTATGCCAACTTTGCCCAGCCGAACAATATGGCGACTTTTCTAGTCATGGCATTGATGAGCTGTCTGTACCTCTATGAAAAGAAAAAAATCCAGACCAAATGGCTATTTGCCTGCGCTGCAGTGATTGTTATGGGAGTGGCGTTAAGTCAGTCACGTACCGCGTGGGTCGCTGCGATTGCGATCATACTGTATCTGGCGTTCTATCAATATAAAGGTATTATTCGCCTAAAATGGTATTACAGCATCACTTGGTTCATCTTCTTTATTGCCTGTATCGTGGCTTTTCCATTACTTAGTCAGCTCGCTGCACAGGCGATGGATGCACAAGTGGTACAAAGCCGGGATGTGGTAGCGCGTGCCACCGGAGATATGTCACGCCTTGCGATCTGGGAGCAAATGCTGGCAGCCATTCAGGCGCAACCATGGTTTGGTTATGGCTGGTATCAGACCAGTGTCGCTTTTGTCTCGATTAGCGATACTGTACAAGGCCCTGTCTGGATTCGTAGCGCGCATAATTTTATTCTGGACTTTTTGCTCTGGAATGGATTGATCATCGGTTTGCCATTTTTGGCCTATTTCGGTTATTTGGGTTATCAGTTGCAGCGCTGGGTCAATACGCCAGAATCTGTCATCGGGATTTTGATGATCGGGGCGTTTGTTACGCATGCCATGTTTGAGTTTCCACAGCATTATGCCTATTTCCTGCTGCCAGTAGGTTTTATTCTGGGTACGGTTCTGGCACAAAATCCAAAAATTAAAACAGTGGTTATGCCATCAATCGGCATGAAATTCATTTTTGCTGTCGGGTTACTTTTATTGATTGTGATTTATCGCGATTATGATGTTGCTGTGCCAAAACTTGGGCAAAGTATTCGTTATGAAAAACAGCCGGAAAAAATCACCAATGAAAAACCGATTTATCTGCTGACCGAATTTAATCATCGCATTGCCTGGATTCGTCTGAATCCTTATAGCAAGGTGTCTGCTGAGCAGATTAAGGAAGGTGAACAGATGGTGTTAACTTACCCGACCAAATATAACCTGATCAAATATGCCAAACTTTTAGCTTTTAATGGCTATGAGGTGGAAGCCAAGCATCAGCTGCAGCGCTTAAAAACCATTCAAAAGACTGAAATAAGTTATGAGGAATTAGCGCAGGATATGCCTCGCTAAATACAAAAAAGCCAGCAGATGCTGGCTTTTTCTTGTCTTAATTTTGAGTTTAGAGCTGACTTTGAATATAGTTTTCGATACCAATACTTTCGATCAGATCAATCTGTGTCGTGGTCCAGTCTAGATAGTTTTCTTCTTTCTCTAGAATTTCCTGTACCAGATCACGCGTCACATAATCCATTTGGGTTTCACCCAGCGCGACAGCTTTCTGGATAGCTTCGATATTTTCTTTGACTTTGCGCACGTCACAATGCAGCACTTCTTGAGTATGCTGACCAATATAAAGTTTGCCCAGATTCTGTAAATTCGGCAGACCTTCCAAAAATAAAATACGTTCAATAATTTTGTCGGCATGTTTCATCTGAACAATGGATTCTTTATATTCTGCTGAGCCCAGTTTCTCAATGCCCCAGTCATTAAACATGCGTGAATGCAGGAAATACTGGTTAATGGCAGTTAAGTGGTGATACAACACCTGATTGAGCTGATTAATCACATCACGATTGCCTTTCATTACATCACTCCATTTAAACCTGTTTATCTTTCTAAGAAAGCGTTTTAACTCTGATAGTAAAGCAAGTCAGTGGACAATGGCGAGTAATTTATGGAACAGCAAATGAAAATCGCAATCGAATCGATCCAGACTCAGATAAATGGCAATAAAAACCCATCAGAGTCAGAGGGAAGAATGATCGAAGACCATTGATTTATGATTGTGTTTATAGTTCAGGCAGCCACTCCTAGGCGTGCTGCAATTTGTGATACTTCATCACTGATGATCATGCGGGCTTCTGGTGCACAGCGGCCACAGCAAGTCCCCAAGTCCAACATATCGCGAACATCACGATAACTTTCAGCGCCATTTGCAATAGCATCTTTAATGTCTTGATCTGTAATGCCACGGCATAAACAAA
>NZ_JBAPXX010000130.1:0-17196 GCF_049284435.1 Acinetobacter sp.
AAGAAGCATGAAGTTGGTTTCAAGCTTTGGTTGGAAAAATTGGGTTATATCAAAAATGAACTTGCAGATGGCAGTTCAACATTTTCAGGCAAAGGCACACGTAAAACGTTGAGTTATGTGCTTTTAAGGAAGGATTTAACAGGCAATGCAGCATGCCAGGTGCTATTTCATGAATATGAAGAACATCTGGATAACCCTAATTATTTAGATGTGAAGGTGGCGTGATGGATAGCACTAACCAAATAATTGAGCCCACCCCATATGACGATGCGCAATGGCTCTGGTGCGCTGATTGGTGCAAGAAAAAAGGGTTAAGCCCATACGACGCAAAAAATTGGGCAGATGCAAAATTTGAATACTTGAAGGCTCAAGGAGAAAACAGTGACTGATATTCAAAAACAATGTGAGCCTTGTGAAGATAGCAATATCGATCAGCAAGTAAACCTGATGGATCAATTCATTGCTGATGGTGGTTTTGAACAAGCTTTTAAAGATGTGTTTGGGTTGCCGGAATCAGTAAAACAAAGTTTAAAGGAGGTGTCATGAGTGAATCTGAACGTGATTTACTCGAAGCTATCTTTGATGAGATGCAGGAGCTCAAACGAGCAATGGCAAATCAAGATGAACGTCGAGTAAGTATCAAGGAATTTGCCAAGCGCATGAACATGAGCGAACCAACTTTTTATGACCGGATCAAAAAAGGAGAAATTGCACAGCCAAGTAAAGATGGTCCACGAAGTTACTACCTCAACAGCTACGTGAACGAAATTGTCACAAGGCATTCAAAAACTGGTAAAGTAGCCGCTTGATTGAGCGGCTTTTTAATGCCTGCAAAATCAGTCACTTTATTCAAAGTGAGTAACATAGTGAGTAACTATTAGAAACAAAGATACTCATATTTATAATTTTCAAGAGGTTACATGCGATATGCTTCTCATGGTCGACAACTATGACTCCTTTACTTATAACATCGTCCAATATTTTGGCGAACTGAATCAAGAAGTAAAAGTAGTCCGTAATGATGCCGTGACATTGGAAGATATAGAGCGATGGCAACCCAAGTATTTAGTGATTGGTCCTGGACCGTGCTCGCCAAGTGAAGCAGGGATTTCTATTCCTGCAATTCAGCATTTTGCTGGAAAAATTCCTTTACTGGGCGTTTGTCTTGGTCACCAGAGTATTGGTCAGGCATTTGGCGGTGATATCGTGCGTGCCAAACGTGTCATGCATGGCCGTCTGTCTGATATGTACCATAGTGATACCGGGATTTTCAGCAATCTTCCTTCTCCATTTCCTGCAACGCGCTATCATTCACTGGTGATTGATCAATCCACCTTGCCCGAATGTCTGGAAGTCACCTGCTGGACCAATGAAGCGGATGGCTCTATGGAAGAAATAATGGGTGTAAAACATAAGACATTGCCGGTCGAAGGCGTGCAGTTCCATCCTGAATCGATTCTGAGCCAGCATGGTCATCAAATCTTTAAAAACTTTCTCGAAATTTATGCCTAAGAACACCTTATGAATATTCAACAAGCTTTAAGTAATATTACTAAAAACATTCACCTGACTCAGGATCAAATGCAAGACGTGATGCGTGCCATCATGTCAGGTGAAGCGACCGATGCCCAGATTGGTGCCCTGTTGATGGGCTTACGCCTTAAAGGCGAAAGCATTGACGAAATTACCGCAGCTGCACGGGTTATGCGTGAACTTGCCACCAAAATTGATGTCAGTGACATTCCTTATCTGGTCGATATCGTCGGCACAGGCGGTGACGGTCAAAACCTGTTTAACGTCTCTACTGCCTCTGCATTCGTGATCGCAGCAGCAGGCGCAACCATTGCCAAACATGGTAACCGCGGCGTTTCGACCAAATCAGGGTCGTCAGATTTGTTGGAACAGGCCGGGATTAATCTGGATCTGAATATGCAGCAGACTGAGCGATGTATCCGTGATGTCGGTGTCGGTTTCCTGTTTGCACCGAATCATCATCAAGCCATGAAATATGCAATCGGTCCACGTAAAGAATTAGGGATTCGCAGTATTTTCAACCTGCTCGGTCCTTTGACCAATCCGGCTGGCGTACAACGTCTGGTCATTGGCGTATTTTCCAATGAACTCTGCCGTCCAATTGCCGAAGTCATGAAACAGCTCGGTGCTGAACATGTGATGGTGGTGCATTCACGTGATGGTCTGGACGAAATTAGCATCGCCTCTTCAACTCATGTCGCTGAACTAAAAAATGGCGAAGTCACCGAATGGGACATTATTCCTGAATCGGTCGATATTGAATCGCAAACTCTGACCGGACTGATTGTAGAAGACTCTGCGCAAAGTCTGGCTTTGATCAAAGACGCGCTGGGCAAGAAGAAATCAGACATCGGCGATAAAGCAGCCAACATGATCGCGCTGAATGCCGGCGCGGGTATTTATGTCTCTGGTTTAACCAGCAGCTATAAGCAAGGTGTTGCGCTGGCACATGACATTATTTACGGTGGTCAGGCACTTGAGAAAATGAGTGTGCTGTCTGAATTTACCAAAACCATTAAACATTACGAAGCTTAATTCGGGCAGGAATTTTGATCATGGTAGATATCGCAAATACAATTTTAGGCAAGATTGTTGACCGTAAGAAAGAAGAATTTGCCCTACGTTTAAAGCAGAAAAGCTATAAAGATCTGGAGGAGCTGGCTCAGGGTGCATCACCTGTGCGTGGTTTTTCCCGGTCTTTAGTGTCGAAACGTCCTGGTGTCATTGCTGAAATTAAAAAAGCTTCGCCATCTAAGGGCATTATTCGTGAGAATTTTAACCCTGCAGAAATTGCGGCACAGTATCAGGATGCAGGCGCAGCCTGTTTATCTGTGCTGACCGATGTAGACTTTTTCCAAGGTCACGATGACAATATTCAGATTGCCCGTTCACATTGTGACCTGCCTGCACTGCGCAAAGACTTTCTGATCGATCCTTATGGGGTTATAGAAGCACGTTCCCTGCATGCGGACTGCATCTTGCTGATTGTGGCTTGCCTGTCTGACCAGCAGCTAGAAGAAATGTCCAAAACCGCATTTGAACATCATCTGGATGTACTGGTTGAAGTTCACGATGAAGAAGAACTATCCCGTGCTTTAAAGCTTTCTGATCGTTGTCTGCTGGGTGTGAACAACCGTAATTTAAAAACCTTTGATGTCGATTTAAACACATCATTACGTTTGAAAAAATTACTGGATCCCTCACGCCTGCTGGTGACTGAAAGTGGTATTGCAACTCCTGCCGATGTCGCCATGATGCAGGAAAATGATATTCACGCCTTCCTGGTCGGTGAAAGCTTCATGAAACAGCCACGTCCGGATCATGCTTTCCGTGATCTTTTTGGTGAGCCTGAAGCGGTTTAAAGTTGTAAATGCTTATTCAAGCACTTAAAAAGCGCAATCTCAGGATTGGGCTTTTTTATTTTCAATATTGAAAAGTAAATCATAGAATCTCGAGCGTATTTAAAATCCTCAGTAATGTCATGAACGCAATTCAGTTCTCCTTTGTCTATTTTCAGACTATAATTCTTGTAAATTCCGCATCTCCCTTGTTTTTACATTATGAGTAAACACGATTCTTCATTATCTAAAGATCAGTACAACCTGCTGAAATCTTTTAAGAAGCAAATTACACAGCCGCAAACGCCTGCGGTCGTTGCGGCACCTGTTGAAAAGACTGTCGAGCAAGAAGCTTTAGAAGAACTGGAATTATTCCGCAAGCAAATGCAGGGCGTGCAAAAAATTGAATCGGGAAATACGGTTCAACTGGACAAGCCACGCAAGAAAAAGCCGGATGCACAAATTCTGGCAAAGCGTGCAGCGGCTACTGGCCCGATGGAAACAGAGGCAATGGCTTTATCAGATACTCAGGCCATGCTCAATCCTGTCGGGAGTCAGGCCAACTTGAGCTATCGCATTGCCACCTTACAGCATAAAGTGTTTGAAGACTTGAAAGCCGGTAACTTGCGCTGGTTTGAAGCTGTGGATCTGCATGGCTGTACTGTGGAAGAAGCGCGTCAAGCCGTGCTGCAGATTATCCAGATCGCCAAAGATGAAAATCAAAACGTGATTAAGATCGTACATGGCAAAGGCCCGGAAGCGATTTTAAAAACCTATGTCAACGGCTGGCTGCGTCAGCATCGTGACGTTCTGGCCTTTGTCAGTGCCCCTGAAAAACAGGGCGGTACTGGTGCGGTACTGGTTCTGCTGAAACGTGCGGAAAAGAATCCAAAGTTCAAACAGTAAACGGTTTTAGCTTCAAAACAAGGCATTGTAAAAGTTTTCTGCTACAATGCCGTCCTTGTTCATTCTCAGTTTAAGTGAATACGTCATATGACTATGCAGCAATCCTACGCAAACATTCTTACTGCCGTTGGCGAAGATCTAAATCGCCCTGGTCTCAAAGATACGCCAGTGCGCGCTGCGAAAGCATTTTCATATTTAACATCGGGTTATAGCCAGACACTTGAGGAAGTAACCAACAAGGCGGTCTTCCCTTCTGATAACCGTGAAATGGTACTGGTCAAAAACATCGAATTTTATTCGCTCTGTGAACATCACTTATTGCCATTTTATGGCCGCGTGCATATCGCCTATTTACCGGAAGATCATGTTTTAGGTTTATCCAAATTTGCCCGTATTACGGAAATGTTTGCGCGCCGTTTGCAAATCCAGGAAAATCTGACCCAGCAAATTGCAGAAGCAGTAGCTGAAGTCACCAAAGCACGCGGTGTTGCAGTAATGATTGATTCTGCACATATGTGTATGATGATGCGTGGTGTAGGCAAGCAGGAATCAACTACTCGTACGGTATCGTTTATTGGGGATTTTAAAACCGATAAAGAAACACGTCGTGAATTTTTAAGTGCAGTTCCAGAAAGCTATTAATTATTTAAGCTTAAAAATAAGTTAATCAAAGCCTCGATCATTCGGGGTTTTTGCTTTTGGAGGAAGAGGACATCAATACTTAACTCCAAAGCTCACTTGCTATAAATGACATCTGTTAACAGGGTTTAAAGACCTGTCCCAAAACTTGCCATGTTTTAGTCTGGAACTCGAACAATTCCTGCTTGTATTTGCAACAAGCCTACACTTAGATACACGATAAAGTTTTAATCCTGTCGCTCTCCCCTTAAAGTAATTTGAAGTTGATATACAGCAAAGCGCTTTATATCTTTCTGATTGATTTTTAATGATAAGGAAAGTAACCATGGCGAATAGCAAAAATAACCAGGCGAAAGACAGCAAAAAATCAGCAAAAACTGCTAAAAAGACTCAAGATGAAAAACTGAAAAAGTCAAATAAAAGCAGTGACAAAGACAGTGATCGCAAAATCACTAAAAAAGCGGCGAGCATTAAATCTAAAGCGGCATCTTCTAAAAAAGACAATGCCAGCAAAGATGAAAAAGTGAAGGCGAAGAAAAATTCGAGCTCAAAAGCCAGTGATAAAGCGAAAGACCAAAAGATCTCTTCCGCGAAAAAACCAGCTAAAGCGAAAAGCAGCAACAAGAGTAAAGACGACACTAAAGTGAAAAAGTCTTCTTCAAAAAAATCAGCGCCTGCTAAAAAGCAGTCGAGTAGCTCCTCTAAGAGCAAGTCGACCAAGGCTAAAACCTCGAAGACCAGTTCGAAAAAATCGAAGTAAAATGAAAGCCCCTAGTTCTAAATAACAGGGGCTTTTCTGTATCCTGCCTTTCATTTTTATAATTTGTATGAGCTGAAATATTGAGTAATTTTAAATTTCAGAAAAGGCCGAATATGAAGCCATCTACCAAAATAGCGCCACCAAAACGTCCGTCACGTGTAGTTTCGAATAGTTTTGATTATTCTCTGGACTTTGAAAAAATTAATTTTCGTAAACGACCAGAGCTCTACCGGATTGGCCGTGGTGAACAAGGTGTATTACTGGTTGAGCCTTATAAATCGGAAATCCTGCCACACTGGCGCTTTGCAGATGAAGAAAAAGCACAAGCCAGTAGCGAGAAAATCTATCAGCTTTTCTTGGAGTATTTAAAACAAGAAGATTTTATTGGTGCGGACATGGCACGCAAGTTTTTACAGATGGGTTTTACCCGTGCCCGGCGTTATGCCAACCATAAAGGCGGCAAAAAGTACGACGGTCCGGTTCCGGAAGACAAAAAAGGCTTAAGCGGTGCACATGGCCGTTCTGAGCTGCCACGCAATCAGGAAGATCCGGTTAAAGCCGTTGCTGCCAAAATTTTTAAACAGAAATGGGAGGAAGCTAAAAATCACCCCGAATATCTTCAGCAAAAACAGAAATTTCAAGAATTTATAGAGCAGCAGTCTGCAACTAGATAAAAACCTTTCATTTAAACCGAGAGTGGCTGTACGGCCGGGTTTATGGACTGATGAGCCATATAGACTCTGTTACGCCCATTGTTCTTCGCCATATACAAGGCAGAATCTGCCGCATTCAGGAAGCGCTGATAATCCGGATGTCCATCATAGAGCGCACAACCAATACTGACCGTAAATTTAAACTGCTGGCCTTGTGCCGAATTAATCATGCCATTTTCAATATATTTACGAATACTTTCGGCGATATTGAGGGCACGTTTTTCATCAGTATCCACCAGTAATAGCAAAAACTCTTCACCGCCGACCCGGAAAGCATAATCACTGCCCTGACTATATTTTTGCAATGCTTCGGCCAGAAATTTCAAGGCCAGATCACCTGCTGCATGTCCGAATTTATCATTGATACTTTTGAAATAATCGGCATCAATGGCAAGTAAAGACAAAGGCGTATGATTCTTACGGGAAAAAGTGATTTCACGTGAAATAATCGTATTCAAATAACGACGATTTAATAATTGGGTCAATGAATCATTACCTGATTCAATATATTCGGCCACCTGAAATAACTGATCTACCAACAACTGAATTTCACGGTTCAAGTCACGGATCTGCTGGATTAGTCCCAGCATATTGTTTTTGTCCGTACAGTCCATAATATCTTGATTAAGTTCATCGACTTGATAAATTCGTTCAATGATTAAATCGACCTGGTCAGAACCGGTAAAAGCATAAGAGGCTTTATGGATAAACCATAAACCAAACTCAGACTTGGACAATATCGGATGATTCAATTTCTCATGCTCAGAAAAGACCTTGAACATGAGTTCATTTTCCCAGTCCAGCAATGAGCTACGCTGTTTATCTTTTTGTACAGCCACATCCTGCATCGCTGAAAAAACACGATAACTGTGTTTAATTTCCTGATTCATGGCTGTTTTGGCTTCATAAGATCGGCACATGACTTCTGTGGCAAATCCCATGATCTGGACAATATAACTGCAGGTGGTCAACATACTGTGGTGAGGATTCTCATCCAGCAGTTCAAACATTTTACGCTCAATTTCACGTACACCACGCATGATCAGCCAGGATGGAATTCCGACACGCGCATGCACATGCCCCACCATCGCCTGTTTCTGCACGGCATCAGCATAGCGTTTATTAATCCCCACACTAAAGCTTTCAAGTAGCCAGGCATTTAAAGTGTCGCGCAAGCGCTGTTGAATCAAGTCATCGGAAAAGAATTCTGCAGATTCCTTTTCAATGAGCATGTTTTTATAGAATTCTTCCACCAGAATCAGGGAATGATCTTGAATAAACTGAAAGGCATGCAATAAGTCATCAGATGAATAATTTTGACAGATCTGTTCCCATTGCTCGGCCAGTCTTGCCATGCATTCATTATTCATACTGTCTGTTCCCCAAAACCTTGCAATTTGCACTCACATTATGTGACAAATATAACAAAAATCAGGTATTTCTCCTAAAATATCGAGCAGATTATTTGTATCGAACCAAGCCAATCTTTTTATACCAGGGAAAACCGAACAGTAGCCTCATGGATACACAGCACTTTATAAATAATTTTGATCAGTTTTAACTAAATCTTAAAAATACCGGATCAAACCAAGACTCCATTGATCCCAGTCTTTGGAGTGCTGTTGCTGATATTCCCAAGACAGCCGAAGTGCATGTTGTGGATTAAATGCATATTGGAGTTCAGTATTCAGTTTCAGCTGCCAGCGATGCGAATCTTCCCAATAAGGCAGTTCCACCTGCACCAGACTGTTGATCTGATCGCTCCAGATATTCTGGCACCCCACAGTAGGGCCTGCACCTACGCGCCAGCCTTGATCGAGTGACTTACCTGCCTGTAGCTGAGTTTGCATTTGTGCATAACATAGATGTTCACGGCTGGCATTTGCCCAGCTATAACCGACCTGAGTTTTTAAGCTGGCGACGCCATGCTGTTCATCTTCACTAAACTGGCCATGCGCATCCAGTGCCTCCTGTTTCCAACCCAGATTAAAACCCCAAGATAAGGGCGTATTAAACGGATTGACCGGGTTATAGGAATTGACGGTAAATAGATCCAGATGTTCCAGCTTGAGTTCACTGTCACGATATTGCAAAGCCCCATCCAAAAACAGCAATTGTGTGCCGGTTCGAAAACCGCCTTGCGGATCAATGAGATCATGATAAGCCTGCCGATGCCCAAGCTGGACAAAGGATTCACCCTGAACCTGCCCGGCCTGAAGACTGATATTGCGTGCATGATGGCTTTGTACCGGATCTATTTTTGGACGTTCCGGTGCTTTACGCTGTTTCTCGATATTCAGCTGACTTCTTAAACCCAATAGCTTACGGAAACGTGGCTGGGAAAATGATTCATCGACTTTCTGCCGAAGGAAATCCAGATATAAATGATCATAGGCCATTTCCAGAATTTTGGCCTGATCTTCTGCCGGATAAGTTTGCAAAATTGAAGGCATTACACCTGTTTCTGTATAAGCCAGCTGATGCGCAGTTTTTGCCAGCGCTTTGCCATGCTGTCTGAATTGAGCCAGCAATTGAGTTTCAAGCGCCGGACGATAAATTTTCTGTTTAATCAAGCCTTGCTGTTCTACTACTTTCAGTGTTTCAATCGGAATCGCAGTCGAATTAAACTGGTTTTGTAGATTCAGCTCGGGACGTACCAGATCAAACAGCCCGAGTAAACGATATGCACAATTGTCACTGATAAAATAATAAGGGAAACTTACATTTTGCATTTCCCAGAGATGCTGTACCAGAAACCTGGTTTCCTGCGGGCTTAAGTTTAATTCATATTCCCATAAATCCCGGCTTTCAAAGTCACCATATTCTTTGACCTTGCGGTAATACGGCATCAGTGAATATTCACCCGGATATTGTCCAGTCAGCCCTTTCCAGGCAAAAGACCAGTTGTCATTACCATCGACCGTTGCGGCATAGTTGACTGCATAGGAAATCAGATTAAGTTGTTGCTGGTCTTTAGGGTCCAGCCGCAATAAGGTATGTCCGAACATCGAGCTGGGGTTACCCATAAAATCCGTGGCATAAATCAGGGTTGCCTGATAGGGCTTGACCTCGCCAATCCATTTATCCAAATCCGGACAGCTGACCGCAGGCAATTGTTGCTCGGAAATATTCAATTGCTGTATTAACCAGCTGCTGCGTGCCGGAAACTTGCAGCGAACAGACTGATTCGGCTCTGCGCTCAAAAATAAAGCCTGAATGTTATGCTGCATTTCTTTTTTTAAATCAGTTTTTCCCTGCTCTGCCAGGAAATAGCCCGAATAGTTAACCTCGCTATGACCTTTGGGATTAGCATACATCAGACTTTGCCAGGTGGTGCTCTGATCCAGACGCTGGGTTTCGGCCTGAGCTATATAATGCTGGATGTCTGGATTAATCTCGCTAGAAAAACTTAAAGGGCTAAATGTCAGGCCCAACATAAAGAACACATATTTCATTCAGTTAACTTATTCTCATCAATTTCTTTTAGTCATAAGAAAACCCTGCCAGAACAGCAGGGTTTTTGAGATACGGATCAGATGTAGGATTTCAATACTTCATCTTTGGCCATCACAGTTTGTAAAGTGCTTAAAACTTGTAATGTATTCTGGTTTTGCTCGGAATAGATTTCAGAAAAATTCTGCTTGGAAACACTAAAGAAACGAGCTTTATCTTCAGATTTAATATTCAAAAGTTCAGCCAGAACATTCAGGCTTTCACCTTCACCGACTGCCATATCACGCGCCAGTGCTTCAGCGTTTTCATTGGTAAAGGTCACCACTTGAGCGGTTACGGTACCGCCCTGGCTACAACCCAAAGTACCAAAAGTGATCCCGAGCCACTGATTCGTGAACAGAACGTTGGTCGTACCTGCAAAGAGTTTAGGAATAATACCAGACTGACCCGCCCACACCTGACTTCCGATACCACAACCGACATCTCGGTCAGCCATCGCCATGCTTGAACCAGTCGCCAATACTGCCGCCAGCATAATTTTTTTCAACATAGTTATTCTCCAATTATTCTCATGCAATCTTTGTTATTACTCTAATGATGTAATTTAAATTACATACTCAGCAGAGTAGCGACAAGTCAAGTTTGGCGCAATTGAAAAAATGTATGCTTTACATAAACATAACCTGATTGATTTTACTGTTCTTTGAGCATCCAATCGCCTTGTGAATTACGCTGTCCCAAGATTTTCAGCACCAACACCAGACTCAGCAATAACAACAAATACCAGGAACCCAGTTTACCCCATCCCACCATATGCCATTGCTCTATCTGGCTTGGATAGAGCCAGATCTGGTAAAAGGTACTGATATTCTCTGCAATCCAGATAATAAATGCCAGAATCAGCAGTACGGGTAACATCGGCAACTGAAAAGCATGCTGATTCAGCTGAAAGCGGATTTTGGTTTTCCAGAACATCAGCACGCTCCAGACAAATAGAATCAGACGATAATCGGGAATAAAAAACTTGCTCATAAAGTTAATATAAGACAAGACAGCCAATGCCAGCATATGGCTGAAACGCGGCAATTTTTCGAATGAAACCTGATATAGACGTAAAGAACGGGCAAAAAAGCTGCCGACCGCAGAATACATAAAACCGGCAAATAAAGGCACGGTCAGGATTTTAAATACTGCGGGTTGTGGGTAATGCCAGGAAGCAATTGCCGGATGGGTCAGGAAGATTTCCATCACCATGGCCATGAGATGAAACAGGGCAATGACTTTGGCTTCAGCCCAGGATTCCAGTTTGGTATAAAGCAGCACCATCTGAATCAGCAAAGCAAAAAACAGCAGATAGTCATACCGGTAAAAACCGAAAAAGAGATCGCTTCCCATAGAAGCAGTCAGTGCAAAAGCGAGCAGGAGTAAAATCCCAAATAAGGCAGCCGAAGCTGCCTTATAAGTAAATTCAAACCCTGATTTGAATAGATCGATCAAGGTTTACATCCTAAAGATATTTAGCACTGTACTCATGTACGGTATCAATAAATGCTTTTGGATTCGCCGGATCAACCCACTGGGTAATACCATGACCTAAATTGGCAACATAACCGGTTTTCTCGCCATTGGCATAGGCATCATCCAGCATGGCTTTGGTCGCTTTAATGATGGTGTCTGATGAGCCATATAAGGTTGCAGGATCCAGGTTACCCTGAAGTGCTGCACGGCCGGCAACGGTTTGACGAGCGACATTCAATGGTGTGGTCCAGTCCAGACCAAACGCATCTGCGCCAGTAGCAATCATCGGTTCCAACCATTGACCGCCACCTTTGGTAAACAGAATCACCGGAATCTTGCGACCGTCTTTCTCACGTTGCAAACCAGTGACAATCTTCTGCATATAGTTCAGCGAGAACTCGATATATTCACGATGTGCTAATGCCCCACCCCAACTATCAAAGATCTGTACCGCTTGTGCACCCGCATCAATCTGCGCATTCAAATATTCAGTCACTGCATCAGCCAGACGATCCAGTAAAGCATGCAAAACTTCAGGTTGTGCATACATCATCTGTTTGGTAAAACGGAAATCTTTGCTTGAACCGCCTTCGACCATATACGTCGCCAAAGTCCATGGACTACCCGAAAAACCAATCAGAGGAACCTGACCGCCCAAGGCTGAACGAATGGTCGAAACGGCATTCATCACATAATCCAGATCCGACTTGGCATTAAATGCAGGCAGATTGGCTACATCCTGTTCGGTACGGATGGTCTTGTGAAATTTTGGGCCTTCACCGGCTTCAAAATACAGCCCCAGTCCCAAAGCATCCGGAACCGTCAAGATATCTGAGAATAAAATCGCGGCATCAAGATCATAACGGCGCAAAGGCTGCAAAGTCACTTCACAGGCCAGTTCAGTATTCTTGCAAAGCGAAAGGAAATCTCCTGCCTTGGCACGCGTTTCGCGGTACTCAGGCAAATAACGGCCAGCCTGACGCATCATCCATACTGGCGTAGCATCTACAGGCTCACGCAACAATGCGCGCAGAAAACGATCATTTTTTAAGGTCGTCATTCACATTCCCATCTTTCTTTGACATTGCCAACATCATAGCAAAAAGGCCGCAGTTTTAATAACTTCTGGCAACTTTAAAAACCGATCGGATTGAACGGCGACCTAGTGATTTACACAAAACAACTACTGCATCTCCACATTTTTTCTGTAATACTTATAGTGTTTTTTCACATAGTTAAAGAAATAATTCTTGAGGTTGAGTTACATGTTCGTTCGCACAATGCTCGCTGTGAGTCTAGGTTGCATTTTCGCAGGTCAAGTTTTTGCCGCGTCTACTGCTGAACAACCATTAAAACCCCAAGTGGTGACTGATGTTGCAGTGCAAGATCCGATTGATCCACTAGCAACTGAAGCTTCAGCGGCCCAAGCAGCACCTGCAGAAGCGCAAATTACCGCACAAGAACAACAAGACTTAAAACAGGCATCTGAAGCGCTGAATCAGCTACAGGATACCGAAGATCAAACTGCTTCTATTGGCGCAGCACCAAATACCAAAGCACCGACTAACTCTGCGGCAACCAAAGCTTCGTGGACTTTAGACGGCTTAAACAATGCCCAATGGTATGAAAATATCGGTGCAGGTCAATTCCCAGTTTACGCACGTGCGCATGTCATGCTGAATAATGCCCATGCTTCACCGGGTGCGATTGACGGGACCAGCGGTAAAAACACACTGAAAGCGATTGCATCTTTCCAGCAAATGAATGGCATCAAGCCAAACGGTGTTTTGACTCAGGAAACCTGGGATAAACTGGTGGCACGTCAGGGTTCTAAGCCAACCTTTATTGAATACACCATTACTGAAAAAGATCTGGCAGGCCCATTTGCCAAATCTATTCCTTCAGATTATGCGTTACAGGCAAAAATGAAAGGCCTGTACTACACACGTGTCAGTGAAATGTTGAGTGAAAAATTCCATATGGATGAGAATTTTTTAAAGAAACTCAACCCAAATGCTAACTTTAATAAAGTTGGTGAAAAATTACTGGTCAGTAATGTACGTAATGACTTGCCTGAAGGTATTCACTTGATTGTTGCACATAAAGGTGCAAAACAACTGTACTTATTTAACAGTAAGAATCAAATGATCGGGTCATTCCCTGCCACCATTGGTAGTGCGGATACACCATCTCCGACCGGAACCTATAAAGTAACAGGTGTTGCACCAAACCCATGGTATAGCTACTCACCAAGCAACTTTGTTCAGGGCAATAACAAGAAACCGTTGTCTTTACCACCGGGTCCTAACGGCCCTGTCGGGAATGTCTGGATTGGTTTAAGCAAGAAATCATTTGGTATTCACGGGACACCAAACCCGTCTGCAATTTCTAAAACTGCATCGCATGGCTGTATCCGTCTAACCAACTGGGATGCCAATGACTTAGGCCGTAAAGTGAAATCTGGTGTAACTGTCCGTTTCCTAGAATAATGACCGCTCTACCGGTTTAAATAGAATAGCCTGCTTTTGAGCGGGCTTTTTTATTCCTGAGTTTTTGCTTTGAGCTGTGTCGTTGCAAAAATGCAATGATCTGTCGCCTATTTGAGATTTTTTCAGCTTTAAAACGACAGTATGATGATCTCAGGTTCAAAATAATATCGAGATTAAATCATGAAAGCTTTTCTACATCCGAGTGAAAATCGTGGTCATGTAAAAATGGGCTGGCTGGAGTCTAAACACAGCTTCTCATTTGGTAACTGGTATAACCCACAGTATATGGGTGTCAGCGCCTTACGCGTGATTAATGATGATCTGATTGATGGACATCAGGGTTTTGGAACACATCCACATGACAATATGGAAATCCTGACCTGTGTGCTGAAAGGAACCATTACCCATCAGGACAGCATGGGCAATCATGGTGGAATCGCTGCGGGTGAATGGCAACTGATGAGTGCAGGAACCGGTGTGAGACACAGTGAAATGAACCAGGGCGACGAACAGGTCCATTTACTGCAAATCTGGATTATTCCAAATGAACGTGATGCCAAGCCGAACTATCAGCAAATCCGTCTTGATCCGCATGAGCAACCGAACCAGTGGCATTTGATTTGTGGTCCGAATGACAATGCACCGATGCATATTCGTCAGAATGCCGAAGTCAAAACTGCGGTGATTCAGCCAGGCCACAGCCTGGAAGTCAAAGCAACCCAGCATATTAATTATGTACATGTCATTTCTGGTGCTATCCAGATCGCTGAACATACGGTTGAAGCTGGCGGCGCAATTGCTTTTCTGGATGACAAAGAAATTAAAGCAAGCGAAGATGCGCAAGTGATCTGGTTTGATTTGCCGAAAGTACCAAACTAAGCTTTTAAAGCTCTCAGCTCTAATGGCTATTGATCCAAGTGATTAATAGCCATTTTTTATACATATAATAATGAATAAGAAATAATAGTTCGCAGAATCATTATAAGGTTTCTTAACTAATAAAATTATGCCTACTACCTATACAAATCCAACCAATTCTCATCACATTTTTACCTAACGAATGCATTATTTAGGTGAATATAAACTGATCCATTTCCATTGAATCCAGTGCTGTATAGCTTTGATCATTCACGACTGGTTTTGATGTTGTCTTTCGCAGGCATAAAGGAAATTGAACTTTTTATGTAGGTAAAATAAATAGAAGAGCATATTCATATGAACCAAATTTTAGAGATTCAAAACAGCCAACAACAAGCTTTACTTTATTTATTAGCCTTTTTAAAAGAACAAGATTATCAATTTACAACCATTACCCCGCTTTCACATCAGCGAATTCTGAATCGAAAAAAGAATGAAATTTATAAGCACAGAACCCTTCAGGATATCTTTGGCTGGAATCTAGGTTTCAAGAAAACTGATCTTGATCCCGTCCTGTTTGAATTATTGCAAGAACATCAGCTTCTACAGGTTCAGGAAGATCAATATTTGAGTCAGGTTCGGGTTTCTTCACTCGATGGCGAACTCTTTATTCATTCAGCTTTTCCAACCACTCAGCAAGATGCGGTATTTTTTGGTCCGGATACTTATCGCTTTGTCTATCATCTCAAGCAATATTTAACCGCTCAGCCTCGCCCTTTCAAACGGGCGGCTGAAATATGCTGTGGTACATCTACTGCCGCGATCAGCATTGTCAGACATTTTCCAGATGTTAATGAAATCATGGTTGCAGACCTGAATTCCAAAGCCTTGCTCTATAGCCAGATTAATATCAGTTTTGCCGGCTTAAACCATATTCATCCGGTTCAAAGTAATTTACTTTCCAATCTTGATGGAAAATTTGATCTGATTTTTGCTAATCCGCCGTATTTAATTGATCCGGATCAACGTCAATATCGTCATGGTGGTAATAAACTGGATGGCTGTGATTTATCATTCAGGATTATAAAAGAAGGTCTACAGCGACTGAATTCTGGTGGACGTTTATTCCTATATACTGGAGTGACCGTGACTGAACATGGCAATCTATTTTTGCAGCATCTTAAAGATTTAATGAAACAGCATCAAAATATAATCTGGTCCTATGAAGAAATTGACCCGGATATTTTTGGTGAAGAGTTAGAACAGACGGCTTACCAACATGTGGAAAGAATTGCGTTGGCATTAATCAAGATTTAATTAAAAAATTGATGAGGAGTTATTAAAATAATACTTAATGTTATTTTTAATTGTTTTCTATTTAAAATAAATAGGAATAGATTCTACTAGAAAAAATAAAGCGACTACTATTCAATTAGTAGCAGCTTTTCCACCTATTTTGTCTTATGATGAGTGGGAAGCTATTGCTGTACCACACCAACAACAATTAGTTGACGATACTAGGAATTAGTTTTTCTTCAATAAAAACACGCATCATCAAACTCTTGTACCCATTTTTCGAGCTTCCCTATTTCTTCAAAACATCCCTCATAATCAATATCATCAAAGACACTTTTTTGAGGCCTACCTAATCGAAAAAATGAATCCCCTATTTGAATATTTGGTAAATCAAGAATATCTAAATATTTATTAGTGTGACTAGAATACTTATCAATCACATCACTCGGCTCTTTAATTAGAGTAGCTGCATTCTTTTTAACAGACTCAGCAATCAAGGAAAAATATTTAATCTCTGAATTTTTCAAAATTTCTGTTTTATCGACAATAAGTCTATTAGCATCTTCAAAAATCTTCACCACACTAAGCCCAAGACTATCAAAGATATTATTAATTTCTTCTAGAATTAGGTCTTTATTTGTATACGTATCCCGACTCATTAATTTTAAAAGGACATAGAATAAGATTGGTCTTTCCTTATATTGAATTCCAAATTTTAAAGCAGTATGAAACTCAATATATTGACGTAATTGTTGATCATCAAACCCTGCAGATGGCTTAAATATTCTATCAACTATATTTTTACTATGTATGATTTCAAAATGTGAATCCGTAAAATTCAAACAAATATCTAATAGAATTCTAGTTACAGAAAAGAGTTCTTGCAATTCAGTTATACCAAAATGATTTGCTACTAAATGAAAACAAGTTGAATATTCTGTCAAATTAATATCATAGATATAATCTATTGATTTTTTTTCAAAGTCCTTTATAAGGAAGTCTTTATTAGCAGGTTTATCTTTAAGTTTATGTGTTATCAATACAATTGAGTTTAAATGTTCATCAAGCGTTGCAGAGCACTCTAATAAGCTAACCATTGAAAAAGGGTGTCGGCACAATAATTGGTTATTTGCATCGTAGTATCTCGCAAATAAAATTGGTCTATCAGATATTTTCCCACTTGAATCATATAC
>NZ_JBAPXX010000131.1:0-2107 GCF_049284435.1 Acinetobacter sp.
CCACGTTCGAGCGCGCTGGTTAAAGCACGTGATACATGGTTTTGCCCCACCAATTCATTAAAATTACGAGGACGGTATTTTCGCGCAAGTACTTGATACATGTATGCTCCTTTTTACAGGTCTAAGCATACTGTTTTTTTATAAAATAGTGAAATGAATGCCGGTTTATAAAGAATAAAAATCCCTTGATCAAAATCATTGAAAAAGGGATATAAAACAGATGCTTTTTTAAAATTAGACCGATTCAAACAGGATAAAGTCACTTTGCATTTGGTAGCGTTTGCCTGTTTGATCTTCACGAATTTCCAAAACATGCTTTTTCAGATCGACATAGAGCAGATTTCGGGTATCGACATTCAGCAGTTCAATCTTTTGTTGTGATTCATCCTGAAACTGAATCTGCCCGCTCATCGTTTCAATTTCATTATGACCACTTAAACTTTCACGCTGTAAAGTAAAGGTCTGATCTTCATTCAAGGTCAAAGCCACTGCCATGCCTGGACAGTCTTCACAACTTGAAAAGCATCCCATACATGGCGTCGTGCCCTGATAATTCCCGACCCAGGCAGGAATCTGAGCTTTGGCTTCCATCACCGTTTTTGCAGCCGGCTGATTCGGCTCCTGACATCCGAATAAGGCACTGCTTGCGACCAGAGGAATCACCAGCACTTTTTTCATTACTTCACACCACAGCCATGGACTGCGCGACAAAATAACATATTTAGCTGATGGGCTAAACTCCCAAATCAGGGATATTTAGCGCCAGCCTTTGCGACCGGTCAGTACCGCATCCGCACAGCGCAAGGTTTCCTGCGTCAGGCCCCAAAGACGGTAATCTCCGGTCAATGAACCTGTAGGAAAGTTATGTGTATAGGCAAAACTTAAACCGCGCTCAGGATCGCACCAAGCACCAGAGCCATTAAAACCCATATGACCAAAACCTTTAGAGGCTT
The DNA here is from genome assembly GCF_049284435.1 of Acinetobacter sp. GTDB lineage: Bacteria > Pseudomonadota > Gammaproteobacteria > Pseudomonadales > Moraxellaceae > Acinetobacter. Next base: position 954 of record NZ_JBAPXX010000131.1, read on the forward strand.
TTCCTAAAGTGAGAACACGGTGATAACCCAAGCGCCAGTGCATCGGTAAAGGCATGACCCGATCTCGTGTTTTGTATTGCACCTGACTAAGTTGTGGGAACACTTCCGGCGAAATGAATTGTTGTCCTTGCCATTCACCACGATTCGCTAACATGGCATAGATTTTTGCCAGACTCTCTGCGGTAAATACTCCATTGGCTGAAGGAATAATCGCTTGTAGACCCTCATTACTAAAGAAACTAAATTTCTTCATGCCTTTGGGAATCATGGCATCCTGAAAATCCTGAGGATCCTGCCCACTAAAGACCAAGGCTCGTTCCATCAGATTGGGTTTTCTTTGCGTGTTTTTTTTCACAGGCTGTGTTTGAGACTTGGCTGCTTTAGGCTTTAAAATGGGCAGCGCTACCCGAGCTAACTCATTCGTCGGTACGCTAAAATAAGCGCCATTTAACTGTAGTGGCTGTACCAGATATTCCTGCATCAGTGCACCCAGTTTTTTACCAGTCGCTTTTTCTAATGCCCCACCGACCTGCCAACCAAAAGTCAAAGGTTGATAAGCGGCATCTGTCGTAGTCTGAAAACGTGGTTCAGCTGCCGCGATCCGCTCCAGCATGTGTGACCAGTCAGCCATTTCAGTGGCATCATCAATGATATTACGGATATCAAACAAGCCACTTTGATGGCTCAGCATATGTGCCAAAGTAATAGAGCGTTTACCTTTCTGGGCAAATTCAGGCCAGTATTCTGCAACTGATCTGTCATAGTCCAGATAACCCTTACTAACCATAATATGCGCTAGAGTCGCTAGTACACCTTTGCCAGTGGAATAGCATAGTGACATGGTATCGGGTTGCCAGTTTTCAGTGATAGACTTTTTACCGGTATAAATATCGACGACCTTTTGTCCTTCAAAATATACCACCAGTGCAGCACCACCCTGTTCGGTACGTGCATCCTGCAAACGGCTAAACTGACGGGCAAGATCGCTAAAACGCTCATCGACGTTGCCCTGATAATTGTGCTGATCAGCAAACAGATAATCTTTAATTGGCTGCATCATTCTATCCATAGAATATTGATCCCTTAAAATGAAAAAGCCTAAATCAGATTTAGGCTTTTGATTCAAATTTAAATTGCTTTGATATGACCGGTGA
>NZ_JBAPXX010000132.1:0-2946 GCF_049284435.1 Acinetobacter sp.
GATTGGAAAGTGTTCGGCATTTTGATGTTCTCGGAAGGAGTGGAGGTCACTTTTGCATAACGATATAAATAACTTTTAAATGTCTCAGTTGTGACTAGATCGAGATCATGTTCATCTCGAAGTAGTGCAACAATTTTTTCATGCGTAAATCCAAGCTGCTGATATTGTTTGATCACAGGCAGCAGATTTTTAAAAATTACGCTCTTTTTTTGCGACATTTTTTAATCCTGAGCAAATTCAGAGCTAAGAATACCATTAAATTTGCTCACTAAAAAACATTTAATGTAAAAATTGCTTACTTTTATTTTTATATTTGCTTTCTTTTTGCTTTTTTAGGCATTATATGTCTTTTGTAAAATGTTGAATAAAGACTAGAATTTTTAAAATGAATCACGTAAATATAGGATTATCCTATTTTAAATAGCAAGATAAAAAGGTATGTGATCATGGGAAAACTCAATAAATCAGACCGGGAATGGCAAAGAGAGTTATCACCTGAGGAGTTTCGCATTACACGCGAGAAAGGAACCGAGCCGGCATTTACTGGAAAATACTGGAATACCAAGCAAGATGGCACCTATGTATGCCGTTGCTGCGGCACGCCATTGTTCTCGTCTGAGACCAAGTATGACAGCGGCTGTGGCTGGCCAAGTTTCTACCGTCCCGTCAGCAGTTCGGTAGTAGAAGAATTACCTGATACTTCACACGGAATGGTCAGAACTGAGATTGTTTGTCATCATTGTGACGCACATTTAGGGCATGTTTTCCCGGATGGTCCAGAACCGACGGGTTTGCGTTATTGTGTCAACTCGGCTTCTTTGGACTTAGAAACACAAGAAAAAAATGATGAGGAAACCTATCCATGACTAACATTTATCAGTTCGAAGCTGAATTGTTAGATGGCAAAAGCAAGCCTCTTGCAGATTATGAAGGCAAGGTACTTTTGATCGTCAATACAGCGAGTAAGTGTGGTTTTACCCCACAGTTTTCAGGATTAGAAAAACTTTACGAAAAATATAAAGATCAAGGTCTGGAAATTTTAGGCTTTCCATGCAACCAGTTTGGTGGTCAAGATCCAGGTTCTAATGAACAGATTGGTGAATTTTGTCAGAAAAATTACGGTGTATCTTTCCCGATGTTTTCCAAGGTGGATGTCAAAGGCCCTGAGGCACATGCTATTTTTCGCTATTTGACTAACAATTCCAAAGGTATTTTAGGCAATGGGATCAAATGGAATTTTACCAAGTTCCTGATCGGACGTGATGGCAAGGTATTGAACCGTTTTGCTCCGACCACCAAGCCTGAAGATCTTGAAGATGAAATTGCCAAAGTATTGTAATCATTAGCGTCATCTTCTCAGTATGAGATAAAAATAGAGCTCATCTGATTTCAATTAAAAAACCCACTTCAGATCAGTGGGTTTTTTAATTACAACTTAAACTTAAAGAATCGCTTTCAGGCGTCGAATAACCTCTTCACATTGCGCCAGATCGGCTACGAGTGCCAGACGTACATGATTTTCACCCGGATTACCTTGTTCGGTATCGCGAGATAAATAGCGGCCCGGAAGAACTTTAATATGTGCTTCTTCCATCAGGCGCTTGGCAAAGGCTTCATCGTTGTCGACTTTTAACCAGTAGTAGAAGCCGGCATCTGGCTTTTTCAAGGGCAATAAATGTCCGAGTTCCTGTTGAAATAAATCAAACTTGGCACGGTATTGCACCCGGTTTTCTTCCACATGCGCTTCATCATCCCAGGCAGCAATCGACGCCAGTTGATGTTGTACCGGCATCGCTGCACCGTGGTAAGTACGATATTGCAAATAAGGTTTTAACAGGCTGGCATCACCCGCAACAAAACCTGAACGCATGCCCGGAAGGTTAGAGCGTTTAGACAGTGAATGGAACACTACACAGTTTTTATAGTCATTCCGGCCAATTTCAGCACAGACTTCCAGTAAGCCTATAGGCGCCTGATCAAACCACAGTTCCGAATAGCATTCATCCGAAGCAATCACAAAGTTGTATTGATCCGACAAGGCAATCAGTTTTTTAAACTGTTCTTTTGATAATACTGCTCCAGTTGGATTGCCCGGGGTACAGACAAATAGCAATGCCGTTTTTTCCCAGACTTCTGCCGGAACCGCATCAAAATCACCAAGGTAATTGTTTTCCTCAGTACAGTTGATGAAATAAGGTTTGGCACCTGCGAGCAGTGTTGCACCTTCATAAATCTGGTAAAACGGATTCGGCATCATCACATAAGGTGCATCTTCACGATTCACCAAAGCCTGTACAAACGAGAAAATCGCTTCACGCGTACCAGAAACAGGCAGGATATTGCTGTCTGCACTGATGCTATTCAGCTTAAAACGGCGCGTCAGCCATTGGGCAATACTTTCACGTAGCTCAGGCAAGCCCTTACTGTTTGGATACGTCGACAAATGTTTGAAGTTATCGATAATCGCCTGTTTCACAAACTCCGGTGCAGGATGCTTCGGTTCACCAATCGACAGGGGAATTAAGGGCATATTTGCAGGCTGGATATCCGCAAAAAGCTGATTTAACTTTTCAAACGGATAAGGGTGCAGTAGAGACAAGCTAGAGTTCATGAATAAGTAACCGCGTTTTAATGTGAGTGTTGACTACAAACCTGATGAGAAGCTTCATCCAGCGCAGTTTTAAGTGCAGCTGCAAATTCGGCAGATTCTTCAGGTGTCATAGGGTTGCCATCTTTTTTGGTGACAAAGAAAATATCTTCGGCACGTTCGCCAAGTGTGGCAATTTTGGCAGAGTGGATATCCAGCCCTTGCATCATAAATAAACCGCCGATTTTGGCAAGCAAACCGGGATGATCGAGAGTGGCAATTTCAACCATATTTTGATTCAAGGCAGGATTGACACTGATATCGACTGTATTTTCAATATCGAAATGACGTAATTGACG
>NZ_JBAPXX010000133.1:0-16044 GCF_049284435.1 Acinetobacter sp.
ATCACCTTCTTTTTCCTTACCTTCACCGCAGGCGGTGGTCGGCATACCGAGCGGATATTTCTGGTTGAATTGAGCGGATCCTGCCAGGGTCAGGCTGCGACCACCAGCCAGAGAATCATGCGGGAAATTGCTCGGATCCAGACCTTGTGCCCAAGTGATGGCCTTAGACACCAGGTTGATGCCACCGACTAAAGGCCCTTGTATCGGTGTGCCTTCTGCCTGAAGGATCAGGTCTGCAACCGGGGAGCCTTTATGGGGAGCACCGACTGAAGTCAGGGAAGCAACCAGATCAGGTCTCACACCTGCAACATAACGAATGGTCGGGCCGCCATGTGAATGACCAATCAGATTGACTTTATCTGCACCGGTAATGGCCCGAATTTCTTTGACTTGCTCTAAAAGTTGTTCACCCCGAATTCCCGATGAGTTAAAAGGTGAGACACGTGTTGCCCAGACATTGCCACCATTACGTGCCAGATCCGGTAGAATCTGATACCAGTAATCCAGTCCAAACTGGTCGGTACCGACCCGGATAAAGCCTGCCATACCATGTGCGAAGACAATCGGGTATTGGGTCTTGGCATATTGTGAACTGGCTTTTGCTGTGACTTGACTGGCTTGGGTGGATGCTTGGGTGCTGAGGCATGTACCCGCCAGCAGCAGGCCGGTGATTAATGCTCCGAATTTCATTATATTTTCCTCACTTTTGTTGTTTTAACGGGATGATCCTCATCCGGTTCCGTAAAGTCCCCCTCTGCAGCAGGGACTCAGTTTCCTAAGTTTTTTTAATTAATAAAGATGATCTATTCATAAAGATGAGTGATTTATAAGCCTTGCAGTTTGAGCCGGTTGGCATGTTGACGGTAAAGTGCAATCGGATCTTGTGCGAAGGGGCCCAAAATACCGAAAAATTGGTTTACTTCATCAAAATGATTGTGAGCATAATCCTGACGAATGATCTGGCCATAGCGCCCGCTACACAGCGGCAGAGCACCATCATTGGCTTCTCCTTTCAGGAAACTGCTACCTAAAGTCACGACTGTAGATTCAATTGCATCTAGCGGATTGGTCGCCTGCCGGTTGCCCATCCAGGAATAGTGATAAATTTCATTTGGCGTGAGTTTGCTGCCCTGAAACTGACAATCTTTGGGAATGGCAGAGGAGCCATATTTCATATTGAAAGCCTGAATCGCCTCTGGATTCATGGCTTGCAGTGCCTCGATCATACTGACCGGATAGTGGTTGCCTGTAACCAGATTCATGCTATGGCCCAGAATTGTACCGATGGCCTGAATAAAAGGTTCAAGCAGAGGTGTCTGGCTGGCATTGACGAAAACCGGGGTGCCTTGCATGGCGCCCGCAATGGCGGTTAAAGAGGCGGCTTTATGTGGTGCAACGCCCTCGATATATTGAATGGTGGGGCCACCTTGGCTATGCCCGATCAGATTGACTTTCTTCTGACCTGTCAGTGCCAGTATTTCATCAATTTGTATCAAGAGCTGTTCGCCGCGCAGTTCATTGGAGGCGACAGCAGACAGTTCAGCAGAAAACACCCATGCCCCATGCCGGCTCAGGTCTTGGGGAATCTGATACCAGTAATCCAAACCGATGCGATCCGTTCCAATCCGGTTAAAACCCAGACCAAAACCATGGACAAAGACCATCGGATATTTTGTCTTGGCATAATTCGAGAGGACAAAATTGCTTTTATATGCCTGTAATGCCGAGGCTTGCACAGAACCAGTCAAGATGGAACCCAACAGCAAAAGGTTCAAGTGATAGATTATTTTTTTCATTGCAGCTTCCCGATCACGGATAGGTCAAATAAAAAATAATCAGAAAAAAGCCTATATCACAGCTGAAATATAGGCACTCTGGGGGTTATAAACCTTCTAATTTGAGCCGGTTGGCATGCTGGCGATAGAGGGCGACCGGATCGGGTGCAAACATACCCTTCAGACCAAACATCATGTTGGCCAGGTCAGTATGATTGAGTTTGTACTGGTCATGAATGACCTTGCCCATGAACGCACTACAGCGTGACACCATGCCATCATTGTCTTTACTGCCATAAGATAAAGGGCCGAGCTGCATCAGAATCGTATCAATATCCAGGGCATTGGTGGCTTGGGCTACACCTGTCCATGAATAATAATGGATGCCTTTACTGTCTTTCTGCTTTAAATTTTTATTGCAGTTTTCTGTGGACGCCAATACACTATCTTTGACCACCTGCTGCGCCACTGTGGCATTAAAAGTATTTGAGCCGGTCTGGGTCAGGGATTTCATGGAAGCATCAAAATCAATTTCCAGTTCAGGTTTAAACTGGCCCAGTGCAATCAATGGACCAATAATATAATCACCTAAAATGTTAAAGGCGGTACGGGTCAGGCGATTATTCTGAATATCATCTGCCACTTTGGAGCCATGGTAGGTTCCTGCAACGCCAGTGATAGACGCAATATACTGCGGCTGGGTCGCTGCAACATACAGCACTGTTGGTCCGCCATGGGAATGGCCAATCAAGTTCAGTTTTTGCTTGCCGGTAATTGCCAGAACCTCTTCAACCTGATGGATCAGTTGTTCCCCGCGATGCATCGTTGTATTTGCCGGCGATAATTGTGCAGCAAACACGGTTGAACCATTACGTGCCATATCTGGCAGAATCTGATACCAGTAATCCAGCCCGATACTATCGGTGCCAATACGTGACCAGCCTAACCAGCCATGCACCATCAGGATCGGATATTTGGTCTTGGCATAGTCGGATCTGCTCTTTTCGATGACTTGGGTTGCACTCGCTACGGCCTGAGTCTGTGCAGAAAAGCTTAATCCCAGCGTTGTTATTAAAGCTACAGTCATAAACTGTGCTGTCTTATTAAAAGTACGCATAACTGTCCCTTTTTAATTTTATCGTTATTCAAGCAATCATTGCTTTGTCTAAAGTGCTGCAAGCCACAAAATCAGAGGATGAAAATACAGTTCCGGCCTTCAGTGACTGAGCAAATTTTCTTTTTAAAAGGGGTATTTTTTCATTTCAAAGCGTTTAAACCATGTCATTTCAGGACATGTAGGACAGGAGGGATTTACATTGTAAGTATATGTTCTATCTACAGATGTATTTAAATAGAAAGTCTTTGAAATAATTAAAATTTGTCTAAGTTATTTTGTGTAAATGCGAAATATTTGGAAACAACTATAAAAGATCATATTGAGAAAAAATATAAAGTTATCAAAAGGGAATTTATAAAAAAGCCATCAACAGGTAATGGCTTTTAGGCTTAGTCAGCAAAGGGCAGCTTGGCTCCCTGATCATGAACCTGTTCAAAGGTTTCTACTCGCAGCTGTTCTTGCGGTGTATTAAAATGTTTGCTGCGAAGCTGGGCAATGGCTTGCTGTTTGGCAGTATCGGACATGCTGGATTGGGTAATCTGATCCCGTTCATCTAAATAGCCCGTCACGCGGTTTTTCCAGTCGCTGCGTTGTACATCCAGTTGTTCCAGACGTTGTGTGGCTTCAGGGCCGACCAGATTAATTCGCATCTGCCGGATTTCATCACGGGAACCGCCACGGGCTTTAATATCTTCGGTGAGTTTGCGCAGATCTTCCAGTTTATTCAGTTGTTCCAGATTTTCCTGCCAGTCCTGCGGGAGTTGCTGAAACAATGCTTTGAGCTTTTGGGCTTTTTCAGTCTCAGTCAAGCTTTTGTCTGCCAGCACCGCCATCCGGTCAAGCGTATATTCATGATAGGTGTCTTCGGTGCCAAATAAACCTTCAATTTCATAATTGGAAAAATATTGTTTACGCAAATTTTGGGTACTGCTATAGATGCTGCGGTAATAGGCCGGATCTTCCTGATCGAGGCCGGTAGGTGCAGTCAGCTGGCCTAAACCTTGACGATACTTAATATAGCGATCCCATAAATCCAGAATTTGTGAGAGAGCGGGTTCTTTATGATTCTGGCGAATATAGGCTTTAAAATCCTGCTGGATTTGCTCCAGATTTTTTTCACCGAACTGGGTAATAAAATATTCAAAACAGTTTCGGGTCTGTTCATTGACAGTCAGACGGTTACTGGCGTCGAGCTGCATCTGGCAATTAATTTCGGTATCTTGCTGGCTGGCACTGGGGAATGCTGCATTGGCAGGGTTATTTAAAGTCATTGTGCTTGCTGTGGTACGCAGCTCACTGAGCGGTGATGGGCTGACGGTTTCTGCCTGTCTTTCATTCTGAGGAGATAACCAGAGCATCAGGCTGATAAAGCACAATACCACCAAAGCCAGAATGATCCAGATCTTATATTTTTGCATATCCTATGCACCTGTTTTTTTTCGGTTTCATTATTTTTGGAATTTTGATTCGGCTCAATATGCCATAAAAATCATCAAATACGATAGAAAAGTTGTAAATCATCTCGTAGGGTTTTACCATGGCGCCAATTTATAAAATGTCTGATTTTTTGCCATGAAAGCATCATCTCCTAAAATTCAGCGTCGTCATCTTAGTGGTGTCTTCCTTTTGAATAAACCTTTGGGCATCAGTTCCAATGCTGCATTGCAAAGAGTTCGCTGGTTGTATCGTGCGCAAAAAGCAGGCCATACCGGGGCGCTGGATCCTCTGGCATCCGGCTTGTTGCCGATATGTTTAGGAGAGGCAACCAAGTTTTCGCATTATTTATTAGATTCGGTCAAGCGTTATCAGACGACGATCTTTCTCGGGCATAGCACCACTACCGGTGATGTAGAAGGCGAGGTGCTACTTGAGCAAGCTGTACCGACCTTATCTGAGCAAGTGATTCAAGACACACTGGCACAATTTGTCGGCGACATTCAGCAAGTGCCCCCGATGTATTCTGCGCTAAAAAAAGAAGGCCGGCCTTTATATGAGTTGGCACGTAAAGGTATTGAAATTGAACGTGAAGCGCGTCCAATCACGATTTTGGCAATTGAACTTTTATCCTTTACGGAAAATAGCATTACCTTGGATGTGACTTGTTCTAAAGGGACTTACATCCGGGTTTTGGGTGAAGATATTGCCAAAGCACTGGGTACTTACGGACATCTGACGTATTTACACCGTATTAAAACCGGCCATTTTGATCTGATTCCGAGTTATACCATTGAGTATCTGGAAAGCCTGAGTGAAGCCGAGCGTGATGCATTGTTGTTGCCGGCTTATGCTCCAGTACAGCATTTCCCGCAAGTGCAGGTGCCTGAAGGCCGTGCAGAATATTTTAGCCGCGGAATGGAAAGCAATATCGAGCATGATGCGGCTGAACAGGTCTTGGTCTTTGATGGCGAAAAATGTTTAGGTCTGGCACAAATTAGCGATAAAAAACGCCTGATTCCGAAACGTGTATTAAATCTCTAATAGCGATTCCTTATGGAAATTGAGATCATTATCAGCCTTATAGTATTTGCCTTTATGGCAGGTGCTATTGATGCGGCCGTGGGTGGTGGTGGTCTGATCCAGATTCCTGCAATTATGGGCAGTCTGCCGCATTTACAGCCGGCTACCGTATTTGGCACCAATAAACTGGCCTCAATTTTTGGTACTGGTTCTGCGGCATTTTCTTATTTGCGTCGGGTGAAGCTGCCCTGGCTACTTTTTGGCGTGATTGCACTGTGTAGTTTTGTCAGCTCGTTTATTGGGGCGGCCAGTGTCACCCTGATTCCCGTCGAAATTCTTAAGCCCTTTGTGCTGATCATGTTGATCGTGATTGCGGTCTATACCTTGATGAAAAAGCAGTTTGGTCAGGTGCATAGCGAACAAAAACTGAGTCGAAAAATGCTGATTCTGGCCGCTTTGGGCAGTCTGGCGATAGGCTTTTATGATGGTATCTTTGGTCCGGGCACCGGCAGTTTTTTTATTTTCTTTTTTATTCGCTATTTAAGCGTCGACTTCCTGCATGCATCGGCCTTATCGAAAATTGCCAATTTCACCACCAACCTGGCAGCCTTAAGCTTTTTTATTCCAAGTGGCAATGTGCTGTTTATGGTCGGGGCGATGATGGCGGTGGCCAATATTTGTGGTTCCTTGGTCGGGGTCCGTTTGGCATTTAAATATGGCAGTGGCTTTATCCGGATTTTATTCCTGATTTTGGTCAGTCTGCTGATTTGCCGGATGGCATACCAGATGTTTATATTGGTCTAGACCCGATGTAAATCATTCTCGATATTAAAATTTCTTAACAAATCACTTTATAAACTGCGTCTGAACCTGTTGTGAAAATCTTCTAGAATCAATGATATGAAAAATAAAACAATCGGAGAAATATCGGAATGACGACTATTTTTGAAGCATTAAGAGAGAGTCATGAGATTCAGCGTGATCTTGCAGAAAAACTATTACAGACTTCCGGGGATACACCAGAACGCCGCGAGCTGTTCAAGCAACTCAAAAATGAATTATTTGCCCATGAAGCTGCGGAAGACCGTTATTTTTATATTCCCTTGATGATGACCGATTCGGGCCTGAATATTACCCGCCATGCCTTGGCCGAACATCATGAAATGGACGAAATGATCGAGGAATTAACTGCAAGTGAATTGAGTAATCCAGGCTGGATTGCCATGGCCAAAAAACTTTCCGAAAAGGTGCATCATCACTTAAAAGAAGAGGAACATGGTTTCTTCCAGCAGGCCGGTAAAATTTTGAGTGAAGAGCAAAAAACCGCTTTAGCAGTACAGTACAAAAATGAATACCAGCGTTATAAAGACATGAAAAAAGATATGCTTGTACAAAGCTAAACATCGAAAAGCTGACATTTGATTAGCTACTTTTCCATAATTTATAACTCAAATTAGATGTTTGAGTTAATCGTTATACATGTTTAGCTTCAGAAGCTTGTACAGCCTCATTTTCTTAAAAATTTAAATGCTTTTGTGTAGGCAATCTCCCTACTTTGGAAAGACCCAAAGTAGGCAAAAGTCTTTTGTTACCCATACACGACGTCCTGTCGTGATGGGTAACATGTGGCATCCTTGCCACACTCGCGTATCAAAAATCTCTTCATTGCAACTATGGCATTTGATCATCTTTTTATCTGGAAATATGGGATTTTTATCCATTCATCTCTTTTTTTGTATTTATCTCAAAGGGATAAAGTGAAGAGATTAATGATGAGATATATTTAGTTGTTCAAATTCCAATAAGCCTTTTAGGCATTCTTTTCTGCCGATCCTTGACGGGCGGCACGTACGGTCACGCCGACAGAGGCCAATATGATACAGACCAGTGCCACTGTCTGAAGAAGCGTAATTTTTTCGCCCAATAGTACAAAACCAGTCAGTGCAGCCAAGGCAGGAGACAGGCTGGACAGAGTGCCATAGCTGGTTTTATTCAAATGCTGAAGTGCCTTTAAATCCAGGGCATAAGGAATGGCTGTTGCCAGTACAGCAATGGTAATTGCCTTGCCCCAATACTGGGTGTCTATTAAGGCAGGAGCATTGTTATACAGTCCGATCGGTAACAGACATAAGGCTGAAATACTGATTGCAATAGTCAGTGCATGCATGCCGATATTTTGCTGAACCACACGTTGCCCGAAGAAAATATACAGTGCCCAGCATAAACCCGCACCTAAAGCACAGGCGGCGCCCAGCAGGTCGAAATTACTGCTATTGGCTTGTCCCCATGGCACCATTAACGCAATGCCTAAAATGGCCATCAATACCCAAATATAATCACTACGATGTTTGATCGAGAGCAGGGCCAGACCCAAAGGACCAATAAACTCCAGACCGACTGCAATTCCCTGCGGTAATCTTCCGAGGGACAAATAGAATAAAATATTCATGACCCCTAAAGCAGCGCTATAGCAGAGTAAATCCCGCCATTTTAAAAAAGGAAAACGGGAAATAATTTTCCAGGAACTGAACATCACCCCAACAATAATTGCTGCAAAGCACAGCCTTAAAATGGTCACAGTAATCGGATCCAGCACACTAAACAGCTGTTTGGCAAAAGATGCACTGATCTGGTAGGAAGTCATGGATAAGACCATGAACAATACAGCAAGGAGTTGGGCGTTTGGCATGGAAGCAGCTTCTACCCAGAGCGGGTGAAAATGAGAAATAGGAGGAAATGAAATTATAGCAAACTGGTTAATTTTTAATGAGTAGGGCAAGGAAATATTTTGCCGAGGCGAACTTAAATTTTGATTCAATAAAGTTAAGTTTTGGCCCGATCAAATACCTAAAGATTTTAAATTCAAAGTTAATCTTCTATGTAATTGTGGTTACAAATTAATCAATTTTTAAATTGATCTTGTTTTTATATTTATTAAAATATCTTAGACCCTGTGATTCGGGTTAGCTTTAAAATAACAATGAAAACATCTTAGATCCCGTGTTTCGGGACAGCATTAAAATAACAATATCAAATAATTAAGGTAGATAATAATGAAATTAAGAATACTCTCTTGCGCCATTTTTAGCTGTATGCTGGCAGCATGTGGTGGTGGTTCCGATAGTTCTGATAATAATGAACCAGTCACTAGTCAACCGGCACCGACCAATCCTGGAACCCCGGGTGATGGAGCATCAGACACCATTTCTGAATTCTATAACTATCAATTCAACTTACCGAATATTGATGGATCAGAGATGGAATCGCAAAAACTTCTATTAGCCAGTCATAAAAATAAAATTACTGGCGACATATTATATGCGGATGATAACAGTGCTGTTGATACTGAATACGATCTTGAAGAAGATATGATCTTCTCAACTTATGTCACAACAAAAGGGGTGTTCCCTGCAGATCGCACCCGTACAGCATTAGGCTATAAGCTGGAAAAAATATTAGAAAATACGACGACTCAATTTAAAAGTCGTCCTGTGACGATACCTGAGAACAATATTAGCAATCATCGACACATAGCGTGGTATGACTTATCAGGGAAAGCATTAACTGAACGTACCAATATTGCTGTGGTGAAAATGTATGATGATCCTGCGACCAGAGTGTTCTTTAACAGTGATAATACGACAGCTGAGCGTAAATACTATAATGAGTTTGCAACCAATTTTGTCGATTTGCAGAAGGCGCGCAAATTCCCGAATGGATCTAAATGTTTCCGTCTTCTGGCTGAACATCCTGAAGAAGAATATATTGAATTTGATCCGGAAATAAAAACTGGCTTTAGCACACTTGCTGAATGGCAGGCACAACAGTCTGTTCAAGAGATGGCAAAAACTATCCTAGATGGCACGATGGCTAACTTGAAATATAAAAAGGCAGAATATAAAGACGATGCTATGGAATATTACAAATATTTCGGTGCGATCGAATATCAAGGTGGAATTTATTCAGTTGATTTCTCGGAACATGGGGAACATATTGATCATGACGACTATATTGCTCAATCAAGACAGGCTGCCTTGGACAACTTAAATAAAAAAGAAGGTGTAACTTCTTTAATGATCAAATGGACAGAATATACGTATGATCAGCTTGCCTCTGCATGTGATGGCTATAATGTGACAGCAGCGACTGTATTAAATACTGCGATTAAAGACGCAACACCACGTTAAAATTTGAAAATAAGTGATTTTAAATAAAGGCGCTCTAGCGCCTTTATTTTTATTCAAGATTTCTGTCTTTGGGTCGTCACCGTACAGCCTACCGAAGCACTGATAATCGTGGCCAATGCCAGCCACTGTGTCCACAACAAGGTTTCACCCAGAAACAATAGGCCTGAGAGTGCGGCAATGGCGGGTTCCAAACTCATCAAGGTACCGAAACTCAGTGCGCTTAAATTACGCAGTGCGATCATTTCCAGAGTGAAAGGCAGTGCACTGGCTAACACAGCCAAAGCCATAAAATACAGCAAACTCATCGGTTCAAAAGTATATGCCGGCATGCCTGCAAAGAGCGCAATCGGCATCAAAACCAGCATGCCGACAAACATGCCTAGGCAGACAGTATGATTGCCAGAAATGCCTGAAGGTCTTTGGCCGGCAACGATATATAAGGCCCAGCAGGCACCGGCACCCAAGGCGAATGCAATCCCGATCGAGTCAAACGGCTGGTCAGCCTGATCAAAAGGGAATAGCAGCACCAGGCCCAGAATCGCCAGTCCGACCCAGACAAAGTCGAATTTTTGCCGCGCATAAAACAGGGCAACACTTAAGGGGCCAATAAATTCAAAAGAGACGGCAATCCCTAGCGGCAGGCGATTAATCGACAGATAAAACAGCAGGTTCATGCCAGCCAGGGCAAGGCCATAACTGATAATGGCCGGCCACTTGATCTGTCTGAAATGAATTTGCCAAATTTTAAAAATCAGTGCCAAAATCACAGCGCCCAAAAGCAGACGCATTGCGGAAACAGTCAGAATTGGAAACTGACCGAACAGATATTTGGCAAAGGAACCACTGCTTTGCATACTGATCACGGCGATCAACAGAATCAGCGGCGCTTGCACAATAGGTGCAATTTTAAAATTCAGCATGACTAAATAAGTTTCGATTTCTCGAATAGCGGAAGAGCAGCATAAGCTGAAAAAGTTTTAAAAATACAAACCTTAAAAAACAAAAAACCACAGCCCGAGAGCTGTGGTTTTTTTGAAATCTTGAATTAGAACAATACGCGTGCGCGGATTGTACCTTCAACATTCGAAAGCATATCAAGTGCTTCATGAGATGCAGCAGCATCTACATCCATCACCAGGTAACCGACATCACCTTTAGTCATCAGTGACTGGCCAGAGATGTTGATGCCTTGTTCAGCAAACAGGTTGTTGATTTTAGACAACACGCCCGGAATATTTTGGTGGATGTGCAGTAAACGGTGTTTGCCTTCAGTCAATGGTAATGCGATTTCTGGGAAGTTCACCGCAGAAAGTGTCATACCCTTGTCAGAATAAGCCACGAATTTCTCAGCTACTTCCAGACCGATGTTCGCTTGCGCTTCCATAGTCGAACCACCCACGTGCGGAGTCAGGATCACGTTTGGCAGGTTACGCAATGGAGAAACAAATTCTTCACCGTTCGCTTTAGGTTCTTTCGGGAATACGTCAACCGCAGCACCAGCAATGTGACCAGATTTGATCGCATCTGCCAGATCTTCGATCACGACACAGGTACCACGTGCCGCATTGATGAAGATCGAACCTTCTTTCATTTGCGCGAACTGATCTTTGGTCATGAAGTTACGTGTAGACGGAACATCAGGAACGTGTAGAGAAACCACATCGGCATTTGCCAAAAGTTCGCCCAAGCTACCGACTTGACGTGCATTACCTAAAGGTAATTTAGTCACTGTATCGAAGTAGATCACTTTCATACCCATGCTTTCAGCAAGTACAGAAAGTTGTGAACCAATTGAACCGTAACCTACGATACCTAAAGTTTTACCACGTGTTTCGAACGAACCAACTGCAGATTTGTTCCAGCCGCCTGTGTGTGTGTCTGCTGATTTTTCAGGTACACGGCGTAGAAGAAGAATTGCTTCAGCAAGTACAAGTTCAGCGACTGAACGCGTATTTGAGTAAGGTGCGTTAAAGACTGGAATACCGCGACGCATTGCTGCATCCAGGTTCACCTGGTTGGTACCGATACAGAAACAACCGACAGCAATCAGTTTGTTCGCAGCTTCAAAGACTTCTTCAGTCAGTTGAGTACGGGAACGAATACCGATGAAGTGAGCATCTTTGATCGCTTCTTTCAACGCTTCACCCTCAAGCGCAGTTTTACGATGGTCGATGTTGGTATATCCAGCAGCATTTAGAGTGTCGATTGCATTCTGGTGAACGCCTTCTAACAACAAGAAACGGATTTTATCTTTAGGTAGAGATAGATGTTGGCTCATTACGGCTCCGCTACAAAGGCCAAATTTAGTCGCGGTATAATAGCACAGGAAAAGCGCACTTATACATTTCCTTAATAACGCTCACATCAGCTATTCTGGCAAGATATATTGATAATAATGATCATGATGGTTGATTTAAATCTGCATTTTCAAAGGTATATTATCAAAATTGTCATTTTTCGCGGGAAACACCAAAAAATAGCTTATAATATTACGCCATGCTTTTAAAGCAGCGTGATCCGGTGCTTTAATAATCATGTTTCGCCTGATTTGTATCCATGTTTTTATGCATAAAAAATGTGCAAATGAACCAGCGAAGTCTCTCTTGTTTAAATCATGCTAGGTCTGCAAACGATGAATGCTCCAGTCGCTTTAACCCCTGAGTTATTGACCCAATTGACTGCAATTGTGGGTGAAAACCGTATTAAAACCGATACGGACAGCCTCCAGAATTGGGGTCGCGATCATACGAAGCACTTTGATCCAAACCCGTCAGTCGTCGTTTTTCCGTCGTCAACTGAGCAAGTTCAAGACATCGTAAAATTGGCGAACCAATTTAACGTTGCAGTGACTCCATCGGGTGGTCGTACCGGTCTTTCTGCAGGTGCAGTGGCAGCTAATGGCGAGATCGTGGTCAGCATGGACAAGATGAACCAGATTCTGGAATTCTTCCCGGCAGACCGCATGGTGCGCGTACAGGCAGGTGTGGTGACTGAACAGTTGCAGAACTATGCTGAAGAACAGGGCATGTATTACCCAGTCGACTTTGCTTCGGCAGGTTCATCGCAAATTGGCGGTAACATCGGCACCAATGCTGGCGGCATCAAAGTGATTAAATATGGCATGACCCGTAATTGGGTGCTTGGCCTGACTGTGGTGACGGGTAAAGGTGATGTATTGCGTCTCAATAAAGGCATGATCAAGAATGCTACCGGTTATGCACTGCAACACTTATTCATCGGTGGTGAAGGTACGCTTGGCCTTGTGACTGAAGCGGAAATCAAGCTTGAACGTCAACCGCAAGATCTGCAAGTGATGGTTCTGGGTGTACCTGATTTTGATGCAATCATGCCGTTATTGCATGCCTTTCAGGCGAAAATTGATCTGACTGCATTTGAGTTCTTTGGTGAGCTGGCAATGCAAAAAGTCTTGGCCCATGGTCACGTGCAGCGTCCATTTGAAACTGAATGCCCATTCTATGTATTGCTTGAGTTTGAAGCGCCGTTTGAACCGATTATGGACAAGGCGATGGAAATTTTCGAGCACTGCATGGAACAAGGTTGGGTGCTGGACGGCGTGATGAGCCAAAGCTTGGATCAGGTAGAAAGCTTATGGCGTTTACGCGAAGACATTTCTGAATCTATCGCGCCGTTTATTCCATACAAAAATGACATTTCCGTTCTGATTACGCACGTACCGGCATTCATTAAAGAAATTGATGCGATTGTATCGACGAATTATCCAGACTTTGAAATCTGCTGGTTCGGTCATATCGGTGACGGTAACTTGCACCTGAATATCTTGAAACCTGCGGATTTGTCTAAAGATGAATTCTTTGCCAAATGTCAGGTGGTGAACAAGTATGTCTTTGATACCGTGAAAAAATATGACGGTTCAATTTCTGCGGAACATGGTGTGGGCATGACCAAGAAGCCATATCTTGAATATTCGCGTTCTGCGGAAGAAATTGAATATATGAAAGCCCTGAAAAAAGTGTTTGATCCAAATGGCATCATGAACCCAGGTAAACTTTTCGATCTTTAATCGGTCGGAATTAAAAAAAGCGCATCGAAAGGTGCGCTTTTTTATTGCTGTGTAAAGACAGTTACAGAGTCTAAATGGTTTTGTACTAAGAAGCTCGGCATGATGGGTTGGAATAAGAATGATGATATAGGGTTAAACAATATGTTCCGGATATTGGCAGTCGCAACTCTCGCTTTTGGTATATTGGGTTCAGGCTGTGCAACTGCTCAAGAGGTCATTGCAAAGGTACAGTCGTCTTCGGATACGCCTTTGGAACAGGTTTTACAATTAAGACCGGATTTGCGTAAGGAACTGGCAACGGTTGAATTGCGCCAGTTCTTTGACAAGGTAGAGTCGCCCATGATTGGACAGGTCAAAGTCACTGAAACCGGTTTAATGGATGATTCGGTACGCTCAGTGCAGACCATTTATTATTTTAAACGAGAAGATAACAGCTGGATGCTGCAAAATACCGAGAAGTTGTATCGTTGTGCAAGAGGTTCAAATACCAAGACTTTCCAGAAAGCAGTCTGTCCATAATAGTATTTGATCTTTAGATAGATTTTGGTTAAAAGCGTATCTAGATGGTTAATGCTGATCAGTTAAGGAATTTAGAAATAGATTCTTTAACTTTTAATATTTCACGACGAAGTCTTAACGTTTTAAATCAAATATTTGTAAATCAGTTGTTACTTTGGTTTCGCCCAAAGTAACCAAAGTAACCAAAGTAACCAAAGTAACAAAAGGCATTTGTCATCCGCAAAACTCGTCAGCCACCATCTGCTAGTAAATTTGTCGCAGAAACAATCATTTGTTAATGTAGTCCTGCCTCAAACAGTTGTGGATGAGTTTTCCACCTATCTAATATAATCCTGACTTTAAAAAGAAAATGCCAGTCAATTGCTTAACTGACTGGCATTAATCTAGATGATGCTCCTTTTTATTTGGAAGATTATCTCTACGATCTATTATATTTATTCAGAGCGTTTGAATATCTCATCTGTTAAAATTTCTTCTTTCTATTTTAGATAAAGTTCATTCTGCTTCATCAGGCAGACTGACAATAAAAACTCCCATGCAAAATATCCAAACTCAAAAACTGACCCGTGCCACACTCATGTTCCCGCTGGCATTGGTCCTGTTTGAATTCTCCGTCTATATTTGTAATGACCTGATTCAGCCGGCTATGCTCGCCATTACCCGTGATTTTGGCGTGAGCAGCTCCTGGGCGCCGTCGTCCATGTCCTTTTTCCTGTTGGGCGGGGCATTTGTCGCAGCGATTTTGGGACCATTGTCCGATCGTCTCGGGCGTAAAACAGTACTGCTCGGCGGCGTGGCATTTTTTACCATCAGCTGTCTGGCCATTTTATTGACACCCAATATCGAAAGTTTCTTATTCCTGCGCTTTCTACAGGGCTTTGGTCTGTCCTTTATTACCGCTGTAGGTTATGCCGCCATTCAGGAAAGCTTTGAAGAACGTGATGCCATCAAAGTCATGGCACTGATGGCCAATGTGTCTTTGCTGGCACCCTTGCTAGGACCAGTGCTGGGTGCCTTTATGATTGATCATATCTCTTGGCATTGGGGCTTTATCGGTATCGCATTTCTGTCATTTCTAAGCTGGTTCGGCCTGAAAGCCAAAATGCCAAACCTGAACGTCAGTATTCCCAGACAGCCGGTCAGCTATATTCTGGATGACTTTAAACAGGTTCTCAAAAATAAACGCTTTGTGATCATGACTGTAGCTTTGCCTTTGGTAAGTCTGCCCTTGATGTTATGGATTGCCTTGTCACCGGTGATTCTGGTTGAGCAGTTTGGCTTTAGCAGCGTGCAATACGGTCTGGCGCAGTTTCCGGTCTTGGGCGGTTTGATTATCGGTAATCTGATTCTGTTAAAAATTATCGATAAAATGCCGCTGGGGAAAACCGTATTATTAGGTCTGCCGCTGATGCTGTTGGGTACAGGTGTATTGATGATGGGTTTGCTGATTCCAGAATATTTTGTCCATTGCCTGATTATCGGGACCGCCTGTATCAGTCTAGGTGAGGGTGTAAGTTTTTCGGTACTGTATCGTTTTGCGCTGATGTCTTCTGAAGTATCTAAAGGCACGGTGGCCGCGACCGTTTCAATTATCCTGATGCTCAGCTTTTTCGTGGTGATTGAAGCAGTACGAATAGCATATGAAACCTATGATATCTGGGCCTACTGTGTTGCCTCTTTGATTCTGATTGCACTCTGGTTTACTTTGCCACGCATGCAACTCAAACAGTTAATGCTGGAAAGGCAGGAGCGTGGGGAGTTTTGATTCCTTATTGATGGAATTTATAAATTATTGAAATCACATATTCAATATTGAATTTCCCTCTCTTTCTAGGCATAGGTATCTACACAATTTCCGAGCTTTGCGTTAAATTGAAGAGCATGCTCTTCAATTTAACATCTCTGGTCTGGATCAGCGTCTTGTCAAACGCTATAACGGCCTTGTAA
>NZ_JBAPXX010000134.1:0-1597 GCF_049284435.1 Acinetobacter sp.
GGATGATCTGAATATCAGTTTGGATAGTCTGGATGCTGATCAGTTTAAACAACTCACGCAAAAAGATTTAGCACCCGTACTCGACGGAATTCGTGCAGCTCAAGCCGTTGGACTACCGATTAAAATCAATAGCGTATTAATGAACGGGATCAATGACAATCAAATTTTGTCTTTGGCGCGCTGGTCAGTTCAGGAACAAATCAGCTTACGTTTTATTGAATTTATGCCGCTGGATGGTGACCGGAAATGGTCGAGCGAACATGTGGTCAGTGAACAGCAAATTTTAGAAATATTAAATACTGAATTTGCAGTAACGAACCAAGATGCTTCTTCAGTTCGTTCAAGTTCAGAGCCGGCACGACAGTATTTTATTGAGGGTCATGCGATCGGAATCATCTCCACCATTACCAATTCATTCTGTGGAACGTGTGACCGGGTACGTTTAACCGCACAAGGTGAATTCTATAACTGCCTGTTTGCGCCTCAAGGTTTGAATCTAAAAACTGAAATTAAAGCCCTTAATGCTTCTGAACCTTTGAGTGAACTGAGCTTGCATGCTGCGTTATCACACTATATCTGGAACAAAGAATCAGGTTATCACGGCATAGCACAACGGTTGGAAAATCAGCGCATGAATAAAAACAGCCGCAAAATCAGCATGCATATGCTTGGAGGTTAAGATGTCACAGATCAAAATTAAAATTGAAGCCTTCGGTGCGGTTGAACGTCAGTTACCTGCAAATCTGGAGATGATCTGCAGCCCCAATAGTACGGTTGGGCAAGTTTTGGCTCAAGTTGGGCAGGAGTATCCGGCAGCTTTTACCATGATTGAACGCTGTGCCTGTGCCATCGGCGAGGACATTATCTCACGTCAAACCCAGTTTCACGCAGACACGACTCTGGTGCTATTGTCACCCGTGGCAGGAGGTTGAAATGGAACAGCTGAAAGCATTTTCACGAATTCAGGATACCGCCTTAAATTTAGACAGTTTTGATCAGATTGAGCATTTTCCAGAATGTGGCGGTATTGGGGTGTTCATTGGCACGGTACGTAATCATCATGAAGGTAAAGCGGTTAAAGCACTGAAATATACATCTTATGCACCCGTGGCGGAAAAAATGATTCGCCAGATTGAGCAGGAGATTCAGTACAAATTTGGTGTGTCCTATGTTCGGGTCATTCACAGGATTGGCGCTTTGGATATTGGTGAAAAAGCCATTATTGCCATTGCCTATGCAGCACATCGCAGGGAAGCCTTTGCTGCCTGTGAAGAAGCGGTAGAACGGGTCAAGCACGAAGTACCAGTCTGGAAAGAAGAATTTTATCTGGATGGCAGCAGCCAATATGTAGAAGGCTGTTGTATCCGTAAAGATGGCGTGGACGAGGAATATGCTCATCATCTTGTGAACGCTGAACATGACAAACATCAACATTGCCATCATTCGAAAGAAAATGATCCACTGATCTACCAATGGCCACTTTAATTGAACAATATTTTGAAAAATGAATCATAGGAACATGCAATGAAAAATGTCGGGATGAAAGCAGAAAGTTATCGGACTGCAGTGGCTACAGGAATTCTGCACGCACCGCCAC
>NZ_JBAPXX010000135.1:0-66521 GCF_049284435.1 Acinetobacter sp.
GACATGATCGTTGTCGACTCTGTTGCTGCATTGACACCACGTGCCGAAATTGAAGGTGAAATGGGCGACTCGCATATGGGTCTGCAAGCCCGTTTGATGAGCCAGGCACTGCGTAAAATTACCGGTAATGCCAAACGCTCAAACTGTATGGTGATCTTCATTAACCAGATTCGTATGAAGATTGGTGTCATGTTCGGTAGCCCTGAAACCACAACAGGTGGTAACGCACTGAAATTCTATGCATCTGTACGTCTGGATATTCGACGTATTGGACAAGTGAAAGAAGGCGACGAGATTGTTGGTTCTGAAACCAAAGTCAAAGTCGTGAAAAACAAAATGGCTCCTCCGTTTAAAGAAGCTTTATTCCAGATTCTTTATGGCAAAGGTGTCAATCATCTAGGTGAATTGATCGACCTTGCTGTACAGCAAGAAATCGTGCAGAAAGCTGGTGCGTGGTATTCTTATCAAGGCGACAAAATTGGCCAAGGTAAAAACAACACCATCCGTTATCTGGAAGAGCATAAAGAAATGGCTCAGACGATTGAAAAACTGATTCGCGACCAGCTTCTGACTAAAGCAGTGGTTGTTGAAGAAGATAGCAAGGAAGAGCCTGACTTTTTAGATGCCTAATTGATTAGATGCACCATCTTTAAACGTCAAGACACAGCGCCCTATGGGGCGTTTTGTTATTATATAGGGAACGTAAAATCCGAGAGAATCATGTCAGACGCGAAATTCAGCAAACTGCTCGATTATGAAACTTTAAAACAGCAATTTGGTGATGCTGAAGATCAAGCTCAACCTGCAAAAACAGCGCTGCAAGACACTCTTGGATTTGATCCTGAAGAGCGTTTGTTTTCCTCTATCCCAACCCAGGATGAAAAGAAACCGGGACTGACAGGCTCACGCTTACGCTCTTATTCCTTTGCGGTACTGACGCGCAAGGAATATTCCAAAGCCGAACTGATCGAGAAATTAGCACTCTATGCAGAGCATCGTGATGAAGTCATTACCTTAGTGGAAGAACTGTCCCGTGAGAACTATCAAAGTGATCAGCGCGTGGCGGAAACCATGTTGTCGAGTCAAAAGCGTAAAGGCAAAGGTCCCAATCAAATTAAAATGAAACTCAAGAGCAAAAAGATTGATACTGCTCTGATATCAGAAGAACTCAAAGAAACCGATTGGGTGCAGCAGGCCTATGAACTTAAAGTTAAAAAATATGGGACTGAAGTCAGCAAAGACCCGAAGCTCAAAGCCAAACAGACCCGTTTCCTGATATATCGTGGTTTTGAAATGGATGCGATTATTAAGGCGATTAACCGTAAAGCAGAAGACTAAGTCTTATATTCTTTGAAAGTCTTAATGCACGTATAAGCGTATTGAATATTTATCCAATATTAGCTGCAAAATAAAATAAAGCACGACATAAGATAATGATGATTTAATCATTAAAACAATAAGATAATGCTGTTTGACGATATTGGAAAGGAATGAGATTTGAGAATAGAAAACTGTGAATTCGTATTGTTATTATAATAAGAAGAATATGGTGGCAACCCTACCAGCAAAGCTCCGGCACATCATAGTTCTATTACCGTTGCTACCTTCCGGTCCTGGCGGGGTTCATAGAGTACAATTGCGAAGTAACCAGCAGGGCTACCATTACAAAAACAGAGTATAGAGATTTTTAATCAAGTTGCAAGCCTTGTTCCGCAAAATAATCCCTCAAGCTATCCGTTTGATTATTTTAAAAACAATATTGATATTTCTGCTGATTTTTAAGTGATATTCATAATCAATCCATCAATCCATCAATACTCAGATTCACATGATCTTTGTAAAACCTTGTTGCATTTTCTAAAAATGCCGTTTTTAATGTGTGTAATGTATATGAATGATCTACTTTGAAAAGATGAGCAGCGGATCCGCATCTCACAAAGAATTATGGAAATTTTATGATGTTTAAAAAGACCGTATTGTGTGCAGTGACAGCACTCTTTACCATGCCACTATTCGCCAATATTCCGATTGAATCGCGTGGCTTGAGCCAAGCTTCTAGTCAGACCGCAGTAAATACCCCAGCGGCAATTGCGGCTGGTGCAACTCCAGCAGTTCAAACCAATACCAGCTGGCAAATCATGCAAAAGAACCAGCAACTCGAGAATGACCTGCGGATTTTGCGCGGTAAAATGGAAGAACAGGAAAATGAGATTGAACGGCTCAAGAATGAACTGACCAATCGTTATGCCGATCTCGACCAGCGTCTCGAACTATTACAGCAAAAAATTGAACCTGCTGAAGACAGTCCAACGGAGGAAAACCCACAGGATACTGCACCCAGCCTAGATGCAAATAAGGTCAATACAGCAAGCAGCGGAAAACAACCTGCTGAGCTAGAAAAGGCAGCTTATACAGTGGCCTTAGATGCTTATAAAAATGGCGGTGCAGCCAAAGCCATTGCACCCATGCAAAACTTTATTAAAAACAATCCGAATAGCGTTTATATCAGCAATGCCTATTTCTGGTTAGCGGAATTTAATCTGGCGATTGATCCACCAAAATTTGATGAAGCGAAACGTAATTATCTGATTGTCGTTGACCGCTACGCAAATTCTGCGAAAGCATCCACTGCCCTGTATCAGCTTTATAACATCAGCAAAGATGTTGAAAAGAATGCTACGCTTGCTTCTCAATATAAAACAAAGCTCTTGAAGAATTATCCGAAAGCTGAGGAAATAAAATTTCTTAAGTAGAATAAAAGCCCCAAAATAAAAAAGACACCTTCAGGTGTCTTTTTTATTTTCTTAAACTTTTAGCGCACAATGCCGCGCTTCGATTGTTCAAGAGAATCAATTAGACGCTGTACTTCAGCTACTTCCGGCAAAATTCCTGTACGGATCTGCTCAATTGCTTCCTGAGTCGTTAAACCTGATTTATAAATCAGTTTAAAGGCATCACGTAAACCGCTAATCACGGTCTTCGACCAGCCTTTACGACGCATACCTTCAATGTTCATGGCAAATGCATGCGCAGGATTACCTGAAACCATCACATAAGCCGGTACATCTTTCAGAATCAGTGATGCACCACCAATCATGCTATAAGAATCAATCTTACAGAACTGATGAATGCCCGAGTTTCCGCCAATTACGACGTAGTCTCCGACATGCACATGTCCAGCCACACCGACGTTATTGGCAAAGATATTATAATCCCCAACCATACAGTCATGTGCAATATGAGTATTGACCATGAGCAGGTTATGACTACCGATCTTGGTCAGGCTCTGGTCCTGAACCGTACCACGATGCAGACTGCAATGCTCACGAATCTTGTTGTGATCGCCAATCTCAAGCCAGGTTTCTTCACCGGCATACTTAAGATCCTGACACACCTCGCCTACACTGGCGAACTGGAAAATTTCATTATATTCACCTATACGCGTATAGCCACCCACCACCACGTGTGAATAAAGTTTGCTACCCGCACCAATAGTGACATTTGGCCCGATAATACAATATGGGCCAATTTCTACATCAGCAGCAATGACTGCTGATGGGTCAATAATGGCAGTTGGATGAATAAGGGGATTATTGCTCATGCCTGCTCGACTTTTTGATGCGAAACCATAATTTCCGCGGTTGTTGCGACGACGCCATCTACAGTGGCAATACAATTATATTTGTAAATGCCCCGCTTTTGCATCACTAATTCAGATTTTAAAACCAATTGGTCACCTGCAACCACCTGTTTTTTAAATCTAACTTTTTCCGCACCGGCAAACAGAAACAAAGAACCCTCACTTGGAACTTCGTTATTCATCACAAAACCCAGAATTCCAGAGATTTGTGCCAGCGCTTCAACAATCAGTACACCCGGCATAATTGGATAATTCGGAAAATGGCCTTGTAAAAACTCTTCATTAATTGAGACGTTTTTATAACCAACAATGCCATTATCGGTAATTTCGACGACGCGATCAACCAATAAAAATGGATAACGATGGGGCAAATATTCACGAATCTTTTGAATATTCATTGGCAATTCAGGCTTCGTGAATGTAGGCAAATTCGACTCTGTCATCATAATTATTTACGCAACTTAAATGTTGATTCAATGGACTCAATCTGAGATTGCATATGATCTAGTCGTTTGATCACCTGGGTCAATGGCACATCTGCTAATTGTCTGAGGCGAACCACAGTACGTTTCCATTTCTGGTTTTCAAACAGACCAATCCCGGATGAATATTTTCCAGCTTCAGAAATATTATTTGTCACCATTGACATTCCGGTCAACGTCACATTATCGGCAATATTCAAGTGTCCAGAAATCGCAGAGGCACCACCAACGATACAGTTTTTGCCAATCGAGGTACTTCCTGCTACCGCAGTTTTTGCAGCAATGGCTGTATGTGCACCAATTTTAACGTTATGCGCGATTTGCACAAGATTATCAATGATAACACCCTGTTGCAAAATCGTATCATCCAGCGCACCACGGTCTACGCTACAATTTGACCCAATACGCACATCATCCTCAATGCGTACAGAACCTAATTGCGCGATACGGTGCCATTTACCTTGATAAGGTGCAAAACCAAACCCTTCGCTGCCAATCACGGTATTGGCATGAATACGCACCCGATTACCAATTTTTGCTGCGCCGGTGAGAGTCACATGTGAGTCAATAAAACAGTCCTGACCGATTTCCACATCATCATCGATCTGCACATGCGCCTGAACAATCGTATTCGCACCCACGACACAATGCTCACCAATCACCACATAGTGACCAATATAAGCATCGTCCGCAATCACTGCCGACGGGTGAATTTGAGCAGTACTTTCAATGCCGCGCTGGCGATGTTTTTTCTCAAAGACATGCGTCAGAATCGCAAAAGCCAGATAGGGATTTGCCACAACAATAAAGTTTTGATGTGAAGTTATCTGTGGTTTTAGTTCAGCCGTGACAATTAAAGCACCTGCCTGACTTTGCTTGGCTTGCTCTATATATTTTTCGGCATTCACAAATGCCAAATCTTGCGCTGTTGCATGCTCAAGACTGGCCAAAGTGCTCAAACGCAAATCTGCCTGACCTATACACTCGCCTTGAACCAGGCGAGCGAGATCAGCTAACTGAAGCTGTTGATGATTCATGGATTATTTAATTGCATTAACCTTTTGAATCATTTTATCAGTTAAATCATATTTAGCATCATAAGCAAGTGCTGAATTTTTATTTAAAACCACATCCAAGTTGTTTTCTCTACGCAATTGTTCAGCAATTTGCTTTACACGTGCATCAAATACAGTCCGGATCTGCTGAATCGAGCTTTGAACATTAGTCTGTACAGATTGTTGTAACTGATTCAATTCTTGCAACTTAGCCTGATATTGCGCAGACATTTTCTGTTTTTCAGTCTCACTGAGCTTTGTATTGGATTGAGCACGCTGCTGCAAAGCTTCCAGCTCTTTGCTAAGTTGCTCAATCTTGGTGGTTTGTGGCTGAATTTTTTGCTGAAATACCGTGTTTTGTTGTTTCAGATAAGTACTACCTTCAACCACACGTTCCAAGTCAATTACCCCCATACTAGCTGCTTGAGTCAAAGGAGCAACACTTGCCAAAGCCAGGCTCATTGCCATAATCATTTTTTTCATATTATTACTCATTCAAAAAAATTTGCTCACAAAACCTGCAGGCTTTATGAGCAAAATTTAGTTTCTAGGTCAAAACAATTTTAGAAAGTACGTCCAATTTCGAACTGGATGTTTTTAGTATCATCACCATCTTTTTTATTCAACGGATAAGCATAGCTGAGTGATAATGGGCCAATCATAGTGATCCAGGTGAAACCCGCACCCACGCTATAGCGCATATTATCTGCATCGAAACCGAAGTTATCTTTACAGTACTGCTTTCCATTTACTGAAGTGCCATTAACGAAAATATTTTCATTTGATACATTACACTGAGTATCAAACACTTGCGCACCTTCAGCAAAGATAACTGGACGAACCTGACGTGCCCAATCCCCTTTGAATGGTACCGGAAGTACTAGTTCGGTACCAAATTGAACCAGTGCATTACCACCCACCTCTTCAGGAGACGGATCAGTTTGACTAATATCAGAGAAATATACACCCGGATATTTAGGCCCCAATGTACTGTTTTCATAACCACGAACTGAGCCAAAACCACCGGCATAGAAATTCTTGTAGAATGGCAGGTCATTACCATAACCCAACTTACCATAACCGCGCAGGACAAAATCTTTGCCTAATGGGAAGAATGCCTGAGCATCATAAGTGACTTTTTGATACTCGACATCACTACCTGGCAATGCAATTTCACCATTGATTCGATGTGACATACCATTTGTCGGGAACATTGGGCGGTTTAAAGTATTATATGACCAGCCTAAGTTCAGGTTATAGGTAAAAAACTCACCTTTAAATTCTTGACCATAGGTGGTTGTATTAACTGGATTACCATTTTCATCAACACAATTACCTGTCTGTGTCTCAATTTGAGCCGGGCAATATTCACCGCTTCGTGTCTCTTTACCACCATTGCGTTCTAGATAATCCGCAACATAAGTCGACACATACGGCCCTGTGGTTACATCCGTCTGATCAACATTCAGACCCAAGCTGACACTCTGGTTCTCATCAATTGGATAACCAAAGTTAATCCCACCACCAAAACTATCCGTTACATAGTTGTTGACGTTATAGTCATCATCAAGCTTGGTTTTACGGTAATACATGTTATAGCCACGACGCACACCATCAATGGTGAAGTACGGGTCCATCACGCTCAGGTTATAATAATCTTGCGTTTCAGAACGCGACAAATCGATTGAGACACTATTGCCAGTGCCCAGGAAGTTAGTCTGGCTTAAACCAGCCTGGAAAGTTACACCGCCGCTTTGTGAGAAACCAACTGCAAGAGTACTGGTGCCTGAATGCTGCTCTTCAACGGCAACATTCAAGTCCACCTGATCTGGTGCACCCGGAATACGTGCAGGTTTGATATCGACAGTTTTAAAGAAACCGGTACGCTCCAGACGAACCTTAGACAGGTCAATCTTTTCATTGCTTGCAAGTGCACCTTCCATTTGGCGCATTTCACGACGTAGTACTTCATCTGCAGTTTTAGTATTACCAGTGAAATTAATACGTCGTACCGTGACTTGCTGACCCGGATTAATATAATAATTTAGATCAACCAGTTTAGTTTCGTTGTTAATTTGAGGAACAATGTTGACTTCTGCATAGTAATAACCTGCGTTACCATACTTACGCTGTAATAACTGCTTAACCGCGTTAACTTTTTCCTGCGAATAAATTTCGCCTTCTTTGAAGATTTGTAAAGCCTGTAATTCTTCAGTCTTATAAAGCGCATCACCTAAATATTTGGTTTGACCAAATTTAAATTGCTCACCTTCATCCACAGACACTTCGATGAAAACATTCTTTTTATCTTCACTCAAGTTCAGGCTGGAATTAGTAATATTAAAGTTGATATAACCGCGATTCAGATACATGGCTCGCAAAGCTTCCAGGCTTGCCGCCATCTTTTCACGTGCATAACGGTCATTACGCGAAATAACCGAACTCCAACCGCTTTCTTTTACTGCAAAGGCCTGCTTGATATCAGATTCTTTAAATACGGTATTCCCGATAATATTAATATCGAAAACTTTGGCCGCTTTACCTTCAATAAAATCAATCAGCAATTCAACACGGTTATTTGGTCGAGGCGTCGTGGTGACCGTAATATCGGCATCATAACGACCTTGCTGCATGTATTGCTGTTCAAGTTCAGTTTCAATGGTTTGCAGCGCTGATTTTTTCAGCACTTCACCTTCAGCCAGACCCATTTTTTTCAGGCCTTCTTCAAGCGCTTCCTTAGGAATCAGCTTATTGCCTTTCAATTCGATTTTCGAAATAACCGGGCGTTCAACCACCTGGAAAACCAAGGTATTGCCCTGCTGAACGGCTTTAATGTCATCAAACAGGCCTGATGCATACATGCTACGAATTGCATTGGCAATGATTGGATCATTGACCCGATCACCACTGTTAATCGGCACTAGGCCATACACATTGTCAGGAGTTAAACGTACTAATCCATCAAATTTTATATCTTGTACAATGAATTCATCTGCTGCATATACTTGTTGTGCTACTGCCATTGCACTAACGAGTGCCAGAGGCATAAATAAATGTGTGTGCTGCATGCCAGTCTTTTCCGCTGTTAATTTATTCCATTTACGTTGTTATAAACGCATAAAATCATTAAATAATGCCAGAAGCATCATACTGCCGAGCAGTACCATACCAATTTTTAGTCCAACCAATTGTATTTGTTCGGAAACAGGTTTACCACGAATTAATTCAACAAAATAGTAAACCAGATGTCCGCCATCAAGCATTGGAATAGGCAGTAGATTTAATATTCCTAAACTTACACTCATTAGCGCCATAAAGGAAATAAAAGTTTCCCAACCCATTTCTGCGCTTTGTCCTGCCACTTTGGCAATGGTTATTGGACCTGATAAATTATCCAGGCCAATTAGGCCACGTACCATTTTGACAATCGAGTTCAGAATCATCGAAGATAAATGTGCTGTTTTATCAAATGCCATTACCAACGCTTCACCTGGCGTGTAGTGAATGGTCTGTTTATATTGTGCAGGAATGTTCAGTTTACCCGGATCACTTTGTACGCCCAGCATTCCGGTTACATTCCCCATATTGTCACGCTTACCTTGTGGCATCACTTCAAGTTGCACCACCTGGTTTTCGCGCAATACATCTATCTTGAGCAATTTTTCTGGAGATGCCTGTACCACCTGCACCACATCAAACCAGTCTTTCATCTGAACGCTATCAATCGCCAGAATCTTGTCGCCTTCTTTCAAACCTTGACGGATGGCTGCACCATCTTCACTCAGTTTGCTGATCACTGCCGGAATTTCTGGCCGATAAGGCAAGAAACCTAGGCTTTCTAGTGGCGATTGACTTTGATCTTTTAAATAGTTTTGAATCGGCAACTGGAACAGTTTATTTTCACCAGCGCGATCTGCCTGAATAGAAACTACGCCAGTTTCACCAACACGGTCCACCAAGGCATAACTGAGCTTTTCCCAGGTTTCCACCTGAGTACCATCCACAGCTACAATTTTGTCGCCCGGCTGCATTTGTACAGTTGCAGCAGGCGTATTTGGTAAAACTTTGCCCACACGAGTATTAAGTTGTTCTTGAGCTGGTAAAAATAACACCCAGAACAGGAGAACTGCAAAAATCAGGTTAATTAATGGACCTGCTGCCACGATGGCGATCCGTTTCCACGGATGCTGACGATTGAAGGCTTTGGGTAAGTCTTCTTCAGCAACATTACCTTCACGTTCATCCAGCATCTTGACATAGCCACCCAAAGGCAAGGCAGACAATTGATACTGAATTCCGGATTTTTTCGAGGTCCATTTTAATAATGTTGGTCCAAAACCAATGGAATAGACCAATACTTTAACGCCCAGTTTACGCGCCACAATATAGTGACCGAACTCGTGAATCGCAATTAAGGGACCGAGTAAGAGAATTGCAGCGGCAATCATAAACAAGGCATTCATATCTTAACTTCCTTTATTCACAACGTATTGCTGTGATAAACCTCGTGCCATTTGATCTGCTTGCAAGATAGCTTCCAGATCATGTGCAGGTTGATTGTCCATCTGATTCAGGACGTGCTCAACTACCTGAGGAATTTGGGTAAATCTGATCTGTTGATTTAAAAATGCAGCAACTGCAATTTCATTGGCCGCATTTAAAATCGTAGGTGCAATTCCACCACTCTGCATGGCCTGACGGGCCAATTTTAATGCAGGGAAACGGAGCATATCCGGTTCTTGAAAATTAAGTTGTGAATGCATAAACAGATCCAGTGGCGCCACATGCGTACTAATACGCTCAGGCCATGCCAAAGCATGTGCAATAGGCGTGCCCATATCCGGATTACCCATTTGTGCCAAAGTCGAACCATCAACGTATTGAACCATGGAGTGAATAATACTCTGTGGATGCACAACAACTGTAACAAATTGTTCTTGAACTGCAAACAAATGACAGGCCTCGATCAATTCTAAACCTTTATTCATCAAGGTAGCAGAATCGACTGAAATTTTTTGTCCCATGGACCAGTTGGGATGCTTGCAGGCTTGGGCAGGTGTGACCTCTTCAAGTTGCTGCATGCTGTTGTTCAGAAACGGCCCACCCGATGCGGTCAACAGAATCTGGGATACACCCAGCTTTGGCTTGCCATGACGCTCTGCTTCAAAATAATGCTGTGGCAGACACTGGAAAATCGCATTGTGTTCGGAGTCAACTGGAAGCAGTAATGCCCCATGATCGCGCGCTGCCTGCATCATGATGTCACCTGACATCACCAAAGCTTCTTTATTGGCCAGAAGCACTCGCTTACCCGCTTTCACTGCAGCCAATGTCGGTAACAATCCTGCAGCACCAACGATTGCCGCCATGACGATATCAACATCAACGTGTTCAGCCACAGCAATTAAACCGGCTTCATCTTGCAGAATTTCAATATCAGCCAAATGGTGTTGCTGAAGTAGTTTTGAAAGTTCATCTACTTTTTCAGCCGGCACCACCGCCACTTTAGGACGATATTGCCGGCAAATTTCGACCAGCTCATCGATACGACTTTGCGCGGTCACAGCAAAAACCGAGTATGCTTCAGGATGTCGCTGCAAGATTTTTAAAGTACTTTGACCGATGGAACCTGTAGCACCCAGTATACAAACTGCTTGTGACATTTATAAATCTACACCAATAAGTTTTAGAACAGCCATACCTGCTGCAAAGATCGGAGCTGCAGCAAGCAAAGAATCGATACGATCCAGCACCCCGCCATGTCCTGGCAAAATGCGACCTGAATCCTTAATACCGGCACGACGTTTGATCATGGATTCAAATAGGTCACCCAGTACCGAACTAAATACTGTAACCACCGATAAAATCAGGAATAAAATTAGTTCTAGCCAGGTCATATCCAGATAAAGCAAGGCAACTGCCGTTACAATCAGCATTGAAGTAACGATACCGCCGTACAGCCCTTCTACCGATTTGTTAGGACTGACATTCGGCGCCAACTTTTTCTTACCAAATTTACGACCAACAAAATACGCACCACTATCTGCGCCCCATACCAGTAAAAACAGGTACATCAGCCACCACGGTGAACTTTGCCAGACAGAGAAAATTGCAGTAACCGCAGCAGAGATCAGAACCACACCGATCCCGTGCAGGCTAGTATTGTACCAGCCATCATATTCAGGGTAGGTTTTAACCCAGTAAATACTCAACAACCAGGTAATAATAGAAGCTACCCATAACAATAAGGCAACTTCGGCAAAATACAATGCCAAAGCAGAGAGTGCCGCAGTGAGCACCCCATATCCCCAAGAAACAGGTTTGATGACATGTTTAAATTTTCGCGGCATGAGTTTAAACCACTCATAGCCGGCCACCCCAGCAGCAAGAACCATCAATACAAACATTGGATAATGTGATTCGGTAGCAAACATACAGCTCAGTACAATTGCCACCAACACCAATGCGGTTATAATCCGCTCAAACATGTATTAATTCTCAAGTTTTTCCTGACGAATCTGTTCTGATGTTTTACCAAAACGACGTTCACGCCCACCAAATACGGCAAGTGCATCATCAAGTTCTTCAACGGTAAATTCTGGCCATAGCGTCTCAGTGAAATAAAGCTCTGCATAGGCTGCCTGCCATAACAGGAAATTCGACAGACGAAAGTCTCCACCCGTACGAATCAGCAGATCAACTGCAGGTAAATCACCGAGGCTGACATATTGACCAAATACATCAGTATTAATTGCATCAAGATCTAATTTATTTGTTAAAACATCGCTGGCAATTCGCTGTGCAGCTTGTGCCATATCCCACATACCACCATAACTGATTGCAATAGTGAGTGTCATACTATTGAAATTAGCAGTCCTTTGTTCGGCATGCAACATAAGTCCCTGTAATTCTGGGGACAAACGGCTGCGATCACCGATAAAGCGTAAGGCAATATTGAATTTTTCCATGCGGGGCAATTGTTCATGAATGGTGTCAACCAGCAATTTCATGAGCAATTCGACTTCAAACTGTGGACGATTCCAGTTTTCACTGGAAAAGGCAAATACAGTTAAAGCTTGGATATTTCTTTTTTTACAGTGTTCAACAATCGGATCCAGAACCGTTTTTCCTTCACGGTGTCCATCACCTTTCTGCATCTGATTTTTTTTTGCAAAACGATTGTTGCCATCCATGATGATGGCAACATGTTTCGGAAGACGGGGATTTTCTTCAGCAACGGTCATCGATGAATTAGACCTTCATCAATTCAGCTTCTTTCGCAGCCAAGCGCTTGTCAACTTCAGCAACAAATTTGTCAGTAATCTTCTGGATTTCGTCAGCAGCACGACGCTCTTCATCTTCAGAAATTTCTTTTTCCTTCAACAAAGCCTTGATATCGCCCAATACATCACGGCGAATGTTACGGATCGCTACTTTGGCATTTTCTGCTTCATTACGCGCAACTTTTTGCATGTCACGACGCGTTTCTTCAGTCAACGCGGCCATTGGAACACGGATCGCATCTGCAGTAATCGGGTTTAGACCCAAATCAGATTCACGAATCGCTTTATCAATTGCAGAAACCATTGAACGTTCGAAAGGCTGGATTAACAAAGTACGTGAATCTTCAACACCTACGTTTGCCACCTGGTTCAATGGAACGTCTGAACCATAGTAAGAAACCATCACGTTATTTAAAATTGATGGATGCGCACGACCGGTACGAACTTTTGCAAAACCATGCTCTAGAGATTCTAGAGTTTTGTTCATACGGTCTTCGCTGTCTTTTTTAAGATCGTTAATCATATGATCTTCCTTACTTAATTCTTTAAAAGAGGTTATTACTAAATTAGCGTGTAGTATAAAGTGCTTTGGTGCTCACGTCATTAATTGGTAACGTGAGTCCCTTCTTTTTCACCCATAACAACGGAAAGCAATGCGCCAGATTTATTCATATCGAATACTTGTAGCGGCACATTGTGATCACGACATAAACAGATTGCAGTTAAGTCCATTACACCCAGCTTTTCGTCCAGAACCTGGTCAAAAGTCAATGTGTCATATTTAACCGCATCATCATATTTGCTTGGATCTTTATTATATACGCCATCAACTTTGGTCGCTTTCAAGATCAAATCTGATTCGATTTCGATACCACGTAAACAAGCTGCAGTATCTGTGGTAAAGAACGGATTACCTGTACCTGCCACGAATACACATACCTCACCCTGAGTCAGGTGACGGATCGCATCACGGCTTGAGTAAGCCTCAACCACAGCACCAATTGGCAAAGCAGACATTAAACGAGTTTTGATATTACGGCGTACCAAGGCATCGCGAAGTGCCAAACCGTTCATGACTGTTGCCAGCATACCCATCTGGTCGCCAGTTACACGACCAACCAGACCATCTTTTTGTAGCTGGCTACCGCGATACAGGTTACCACCACCCACAACAATACCTACTTGTACGCCTAAACCCACGAGGTGCGCAATAGAAAGTGACATCTGATCGAGCACTTGTGCATCGATCCCCATGTCTTTATTGCCTGCCAGCGCTTCACCAGAAAGCTTTAACAGGATGCGACCAAAGCGTGGCTTTTTAGAATCCAACATCATCAAACTCCAAAGTATTCAATTTAAATTTTTTTAATTCAAAATCTTAAGCAGACTTGACTGAAATGAGTTTTGCATACAGATCGTATTCATCTGCATCGGTAATCTCGACTTCAAGTAAATCCCCTGCCTTAATGACGCTTTTATCGATATCTTCAACAAAAACATTACCATCAATTTCAGGTGCATCTGCATAAGAACGTGCAACCGCTACCGGGAATTCATCTTCCAGGTCATCTACCAGCACAGTCATGGTCTGACCGATACGTTTTTGGAGTTTGGCTGCCGAGATTTCTTGCTGAACCTGCATGAAACGCTCATAACGCTCTTGTTTAATTTCTTCAGGAACATGATCTGGCAAGTCATTTGCTGTCGCACCTTCAACCGGTGAATAGGTAAAGCAACCGACGCGATCCAATTGAGCCTGTTTGAGCCAATCGAGTAGCATCTGGAAGTCTTCTTCGGTTTCACCTGGGAAGCCCACCACAAATGTTGAACGGAGTACCAGATCAGGACATTTCTCACGCCAGATTTTCAAACGCTCCAGTGTATTTTCACTGTGCGCAGGACGTTTCATCAGCTTGAGGATTTTTGGACTTGCGTGCTGGAATGGAATATCCAGATAAGGCAGGATTTTGCCTTGTGCCATCAGGTCAATTACAGCATCCACATGCGGATACGGATAAACATAATGCAAACGCACCCAGATTCCCAATTGACCAAGTGCTTCACACATGTCATAGAATTTGGTTTTAACCGGCTGGCCATTCCAGAAATCCAGCTTGTATTTCGTGTCCAGGCCATAAGCAGAAGTATCCTGGGAGATGACGAGTACTTCTTTTACACCGGCACGTTTCAGTGCTGCAGCTTCTTCAAGCACAGAACCGACTGGACGTGAAACCAAATCGCCACGCATGCTTGGAATAATACAGAAAGTACAACGATGGTTGCAGCCTTCAGATATTTTTAAATAAGCATAGTGTTTTGGCGTCAGGCGGATGCCTTGCTCTGGAACCAGATCAATAAATGGATTGTGTTTTGGCGGCTCAGGCACGTATTGATGAACCGCATCCATAACTTCTTTATATGCCGCTGCACCTGTCACTTTCAGGACATTGGGATGCATTTGGCGAATCTTGTCTTCGTCTTTACCTAGACAACCTGTTACGATCACGCGACCATTCGCGCTCATCGCCTCACCAATCGCATCTAGCGATTCTTGCACTGCAGATTCAATGAAACCACAGGTATTTACTACAACTAAATCAGCACCGTCATAATCCGAAGCGACGTCATAACCTTCAGTCTTTAACTGGGTTAAAATACGTTCAGAATCTACCAATGCCTTAGGACAACCTAAAGATACAAAACCGACTTTGGGGGACTTCATGAATTTTCGCTCTACTAGAATGCGCGTATTGTATGTCTTTTCGCATCATAAAAATAGTTGAAAACCTGACTCTTTGCATCATGCACTAAAATATTGCCATAAAATATTCAACATACTCACCAATGCACCAGAATGAATCATTTTAGATTTACAGCCTCAATTTAATCCGCTATATCTAAGATGAATTGTGTTGCTCTGTCACATTTCTGCATTTCATCGCAATAAATAATCTCTATTCATAAAAGTTGGCGTGCATCTTGCATCAAATCAGAACTTAAAATTGATTAAATTGCTTTATGAAGATGCCATTGCGCCATTTTAATACAGGAACAAACCCGCGAATGGATCAAATTATTCCGATCGACTATCGTGCTTTAGTGGACAATATGACCACGTGTATCTTATTGATAGACCGCGATCTAAATATTTATTATCTGAATTCTGCCTGTGAAGCCTTATTTGATGTGAGCTTATTCCGCGCGAGCGGCACATCCGTACTCAATATTCTGCAAAACCCGACAGATGAGTTTAATACCGAAGAAGCCCTGAATAATACCTTAACTACGGGACAACCTTATACACGCCGCGAAGCCACTATTCTGGTTAACTTTAAAGACATTCATGTCGACTACACCGTTTCTCAGTTAAACCTTGGCAAACCTTATCATCCACTGCTGCTCATCGAACTCAATCCTCGCGATCGCATGTTAAAAATTTCACGCGAAGAAAATCTGCTGCAACAGCACCAGGTAGCGCGTCAGTTGATTCGCGGTGTTGCGCATGAAATCAAAAATCCACTCGGTGGCATTCGCGGCGCGACTCAACTCCTGGCACGCAGTTTGAATGATCCACAATACAAAGAATTTACCGACATTATTATTAGTGAAGTCGATCGACTGAGAAATCTGGCCGATACCATGCTTGGCTCACGCCAGCTTCCGAGCTATGAACTGGTCAATGTGCATGAACCCCTAGAACGAGTGCGTTCACTGATTGCCAATCAGACCAAAAAGAAAATCAAGATTACCCGGGATTACGACCTGTCCTTACCGGAAGTTCTGGCAGACCGCGACCAATTGATTCAGGTCATTTTGAATATTTGCGCCAATGCCGTACAGGCCATGACCGAAAACAAGGAATTTTTTGTCGAACATCAACCGGAACTGATTTTAAGAACCCGGATTCAGCGTCTTTTTACCATTAATGGAGTCATCCACCGCTCTGTGGTACGGATTGATATTGAAGATAACGGCCCAGGTGTTCCGGAAGAGATTATCGAATCGGTGTTTTATCCGCTGGTCACCAGCCGTGCCAAAGGGACCGGACTGGGCCTCAGTATTGCTCAAAATATTATTCATCAGCACAACGGCATGATCGAGTGTCAGTCCGTGGCTGGAAAAACCGTCTTTAGCTTATATTTACCTTGGGAGTCGAATCATGTCGCGAAATAAAATATGGGTGATTGATGACGATCGTGCCATGCGCTGGGTACTGGAAAAGACCTTTAAAGAAGAAGGCCTGGACGTTACCAGTTTTGAAGAAGCACAATCTGCACTGGATCAATTGAGTCTGGAAGCACCTGATGTGATTCTGACTGATATCCGCATGCCGGGTATTGATGGACTTACCTTCCTGGGCAAGGTCAAACACAATTATCCTGACTTGCCTGTGATTATTATGACGGCGCATTCAGACTTAGAGTCGGCTGTATCCAGTTATCAAACCGGTGCTTTTGAATATTTACCTAAGCCTTTTGATATTGATGAAGCACTGGCACTGGTGAATCGTGCGATTTTACATATCACCAAGCTACAGCAACAAGAATCGGCAAAAGCGGCTCCACCAATTCAATCTACAGAGATTATTGGTGAATCACCTGCAATGCAGGAAGTGTTTCGTGCCATTGGCCGTTTATCACAATCACATATTACCGTGTTGATTAATGGTGAGTCTGGTACAGGCAAGGAACTGGTTGCACATGCCCTGCATCGTCATTCACCACGCAGTTCAAAACCTTTTATTGCGCTGAATATGGCGGCGATTCCAAAAGACCTGATCGAAACTGAACTCTTCGGCCATGAGAAAGGTGCATTTACCGGTGCCAACACTCAGCGTCAAGGCCGTTTTGAACAGGCTAATGGCGGCACGCTATTTTTAGATGAAATTGGCGATATGCCATTTGAGACCCAAACCCGTTTACTGCGCGTACTGGCCGATGGTGAATTTTACCGAGTTGGCGGTCATATTCCGGTTAAGGTCGATGTGCGTATCGTGGCTGCGACACATCAGGATCTGGAAAAACTGGTCCATGATGGTCGCTTCCGTGAAGACTTGTATCACCGCCTGAATGTGATTCGTATTCATATTCCAAAACTGGCACATCGCAGTGAAGATATTCCAATGCTGGCACAGCATTTTCTGGCACGTGCCGGGAAGGAACTTGGGGTCAATCCAAAGATTCTGCGTCCTGAAACCCAGGAATATATGCAGAAATTGCCGTGGCAAGGTAATGTGCGTCAACTTGAGAATACCTGCCGCTGGTTGACTGTCATGATCACAGGTCGTGAAGTCTATCCTGAAGACTTGCCACCTGAGCTGAAACAGATTCCAATTCATCAGCAGGATCCGGGCGCGCCAATTCCAACGCTGAACCAGATCGCACCGCATCACTGGGATGAATTACTGGGTCAATGGGCGATGCAAAAACTCAAAAATGGTGAAATGAAACTTCTGGATGTTGCAACTCCGATGTTTGAACGCACCTTGATTAATGCAGCCTTGCAACAAACCCGTGGCCGTAAACGTCATGCCGCAGAACTTCTAGGTTGGGGTCGCAATACTTTAACGCGCAAGCTTAAAGAATTGGGCATGGATACTACTGACGATGAAATCGAAGAAGAAATAGAAAGTTAATCTTTCCATATAAAAAAGCGCCGATTGGCGCTTTTTTATTAATGATGATTTATGCAGTAAAACCCACATAGCGGAAATACCCATCTATGCCCAGATCAGACTTATATATCAGATAATTTGAATAAGTCGCTTGGGTGATTTCATCCAGCATATTCACCTGATCATCATTGGCATGCAGGTCATCTACAGAACGTGGCATGCTGTGCTCGAATTCATCGGTCATATATTCAAAGCCGATATCCATGGCAATAAACAGGGTATGTTCACAAGGTTGCACATATTGCTCTTCTGCCCAATCAATCACGTTGTGCTGACAATGTGGACAGGCAATATTATCAGTGGCCTGAATCGAGAGTGGAATAAGTTGATAAGCCATATAAAAATCAATCTGTTTACTATTCGTATATTTTAGCAAATTTTATGGACTGACTTTATTCAATTAAAAGTCTCGACGATAAAAAAGGGAATCTTCAGATTCCCTTTTTTGTATTGATAGATCTCAATGATCAATTACTTATGAGCAGCCTTATAACGTGATAGTGCAGTGACGGCTACTGCCGATATGACCACTGCTGGCAAACTTGCCACAAGAATACCAGTAGTGCCCAAACCTAATGCCAGAATTTTTCCGGTTAATAATGGTCCAGTCATTGCCCCTAAACGCCCTAAAGAGATCGCACTTCCTACACCGGTGACTTTACCCGCGCCTGTATAAAAAATTGGTGAGATCCCATACAGAATCGATTGGCCACCTGTAGAGAAAATACCACCCATGACTCCCGCAAAAATTAATAACGGAATAGAGGTTGTGGTGAATAACAATACCAAGGCAACAAACAAGCCACTATAAATGATAGTCGCCATTTGCCAGAGCTTTAAACGATCCAGTAAATAACCCAGACTCAAGGTTCCAATAACTGCGCCCACCTGGAACATCAACATCACCAAGAATGCTTGTTGTTTCTGCAAACCTTGTTCCATAAGTAAATTTGGCAACCAGCTAATCAAAATATAATTGATCATTAAGGTAAAAAAGAAACCAACCCAAAGAGGCACTGTATTTTTATACTGTTGCTGCTTGAACAACACCTCAGTCATACCCGGCACAGCTTCGCCAGAGACCTGCACCTCCGCATTCACCTTAGGCTTATCTTTAAGAATAAATGCCATCAATGGAATCAATGCTAAAGGTGTTAATCCCCCAATCAGAAATAGGGTTTGCCATTGAATCTTAGGAAGCAACATGGCCAGACCAGCAACAAAAATCGCACCTACAGGTAAACCACAATACATCAGACTATTTAGCTTGCCACGGTTGGCTTCGGTTGCTTCATCACCGACGACTGAAATCATGGTCGGCATTGCGGCACCTAAACCCAGACCGGTAAAGAAACGCGCTGCATATAAAACTTCGACGCTTGGCGCAATCGCAGTCAACGACATGAAAAGACCAAAAATAGTCACAGAGAGCATCAGGACTTTCTTTTGTCCTAGATAATCTGCAATACG
The DNA here is from genome assembly GCF_049284435.1 of Acinetobacter sp. Taxonomy (GTDB): domain Bacteria; phylum Pseudomonadota; class Gammaproteobacteria; order Pseudomonadales; family Moraxellaceae; genus Acinetobacter. The sequence goes on from NZ_JBAPXX010000135.1 coordinate 19,605, forward strand.
TCCGCCAAAGAATGCGCCAAACAGCATTCCAAAGACACCCAGACTAAATACATAGCCCATTTGGATTTGATCTAAACCAAAGCTTGCCGCAATTCCTTTCGCCGCAATTCCGGGAGCTTGAAGATCAAAACCTTCAAAAAATGCGACCCAGAAACATAAGAATATAGTTAATATTTTTTGGGCTTTTCCGCTATATGGCTGTGCCATGAATGATCTCCATCAATAATTCACAAACCGTTTGATAGTCTGACGATCCGTTGCATTATTCTTAACCTAATCTTAATAGAGAAATAGCACGACAATAGTCGGATTTCAGCGCACTAGCATCTGTAAATACAATCTAAATTAGACCTAAAAGATTGTATTTATAGACGTAATACATCTTAATAATATCTATTATATATATTTATCAATAACTTAATTTAATAGTAGTTATTTTTAATTCAATGATAGTCAAAACTTATACAAAACTATAAGTCGATAAAAAGCCCGCTTAACGCGGGCTTTTCTAGCTCAAAATCTTAAGCAGATTTCTTTGCTTGTGCATTCTTACGAATTGTAATCATTACCAGTTGAACTGCTGCAGGCGTTACACCCGGAATACGACTCGCTTGCGCCAATGTTTCAGGACGAACATCTTTCAGTTTCAAAGTAATTTCACGAGACAGACCCGACACGATGTCATAATCAAAATCCGCAGGAATACGGGTTTCTTCCAGACGTTTCATTTGCGCAACGTCTTCATGCTGACGGTTAATATAACCCGCATATTTCACTGCAATTTCAATTTGCTCACCGACAAATGGTGAGACTTCAGAATTGGTCAATTCTGCAATTTGAGCAAATGAAATATTAGGACGTTTCAACAAATCAATCGCAGAACACTCTTTAGACAGATCTGCACCTGTCATTTCAACGAATTTTTTGCCCATTGGATTATTTGGTGCAGCCCACAGGTGTTGTAAACGACCCGTTTCTTTTTCCACTGCTTCCATTTTCTCACAGTACACTGCCCAACGCGCGTCATCCACCAGCCCCATTTCACGACCAATTGCTGTTAAACGCTGATCTGCGTTATCTTCACGTAGCATCAAACGGTATTCGGCACGTGAGGTGAACATACGGTACGGTTCTTTGGTACCTAATGTGATCAAGTCATCCACAAGTACACCCATATACGCTTCATCACGTTTTGGTGTCCATTGCTCTTGATCCCACGCACGGCGTGCAGCGTTCAAGCCTGCCAGCAAACCTTGCGCACCCGCCTCTTCATAACCGGTGGTACCGTTGATTTGACCAGCAAAATACAGGTTATTAATTGCTTTAGTCTCAAGCGTGAATTTCAACGCCTGAGGGTTGAAGTAATCATATTCGATGGCATAACCCGGACGAAGAATGTGCGCATTTTCCATACCACGGATCGAGCGAACCAGTTCAAACTGAACATCAAATGGCAATGATGTTGAAATACCGTTTGGATAAAGCTCATGGGTATCCAGACCTTCAGGCTCTAGGAATACTTGGTGAGAATCTTTATCGGCAAAACGGTGAATTTTATCTTCAATCGATGGGCAGTAACGCGGCCCCACACCTTCGATCACACCTGTATACATTGGTGAACGATCTAAACCGCCACGAATGATTTCATGCGTGCGCTCATTGGTATGCGTGATATAGCAATTCACCTGTTCTGGATGCATTGAAGCATCGCCCATGAATGACATGGTCGGAGACGGGAAATCACCCGGCTGTGGCGTCATCACAGAGAAATCTACTGAACGCGCATCAATACGTGGTGGTGTACCAGTTTTTAAACGACCTACAGGCAGTTGAAGCTCACGTAAACGATGTGCAAGTGAAATAGATGGTGGATCACCGGCACGACCACCACTCGATTTTTCTAAACCAACGTGGATGACACCACCTAAGAATGTACCAGCAGTGAGCACAACGGTTTTCGCATCAAAACGGATACCCATTTGGGTAACCACACCTTTTACAGTATCGCCTTCAACAATCAGGTCGTCTGCTGCTTGCTGGAAGATATCCAGATTGGCTTGATTTTCTAATGTATCGCGAATCGCAGCTTTATAACGTACACGATCCGCCTGCGCACGTGTTGCACGTACTGCAGCGCCTTTACGCGAGTTCAAAATACGGAATTGAATACCGCCCTTATCGGCAGCCAGTGCCATCGCACCGCCCAAAGCATCAATTTCACGCACCAAATGCGATTTACCAATACCACCGATGGCCGGATTACAGCTCATCTGCCCTAAAGTCTCAATGTTATGAGTTAAGAGTAAAGTCTGGCGACCCATACGCGCTGCAGCCAGAGCCGCTTCCGTACCGGCGTGACCGCCACCGATAACAATGACATCGTATACTTTAGGATAATGCATAGTGGTAATTGAGAGATAAAAAAGGATAGCTGAGCATTATAGCAAATTTCACTCTAAAGTAGACAAATTCAGTTGAATTTATCCTGAGATAAAAAACCGCTTCTATCCTGTAACAATCAAGCATTGTAATTTAACTTTGCAGAGGGACTATATAAATTAAACATATAAGTCTAGAAATTTACTCGATTTGCATTGTTTAATCTTGGGTATTTTTTAATCTATACAGTGGTTACATTACAAACAAAGGTATAAAAGATGAATAAGAATATTTTCCTCTCAACTGTTCTCTGTGGTTTATGCTTTGCGCCATTTGCAGCATCAGCAAATGACAAGGTAGACACCACTTACAATGCACAAAAGTACCAACAGGTTTGTAAAGGCAAAACCCAAGGTGCACAAGTCAGCTTTGCCCATCGGGGCATTATCTGGAATGGTACCTGTGAGCCGCAGTTTTTCGCTTCATCCAAAAACGCTTCAATCAAAGGCGATGAAGCCGAACTCATGAGTACCTGTAGCGGCAACAGTGGTGCGACCACTGCCACCATTAATGGTGCCGAAGTCAAAGGTAAATGTGCATTAGGCTTTATGCCACCACGCCCTCAGGGACAATCTCAAATGCAAAGCCAACCAATGCAGCCGCAAATGCAAAGTCAGCCTATGCAGCCACCGATGCAAAATCAACCAATGCAGCATCCAATGCAGCATCAGATGAACCAGCCAGCACAGCCTGACTCACCAATGCAAGGTCAGCCAGGTATGTAGCCGACATATATCTAAATAGTTTAGATTTCAAGTAAAAGCTTTGACGGGCAAAGTGACTGCATTTTGCCCGTTTTTTATTGCTTATTTATTCATCTAGGCTAAACTGGAAATATATCTATAAATGTATAATAAAAAGGCAAATTCATGGATTCGGGGTTTTTTAGCGTTTTTTTGCCAATTACATTGGCAATCATGATGATGGGGCTGGGGCTAGAACTCACCATCAAAGATTTCCTGCGCTTAATTCGCTATCCTAAAGTTATTTTTATTACTTTATTTGCGCAGTTAGTGCTGTTGCCCAGTATTGCTTTTTTTATTTGTCTGATTTTGGACTTACCCGCTTTGCTTGCTGTAGGTCTGATGTTGCTAGCTGCCTCACCTGGTGGCCCAACCGCAAACCTGCTTAGTTACATATATAAAGGTGATGTAGCACTAAATATTACTCTAACCGCCATTAATACCATCATGTCTATTTTTACTCTGCCCTTTATTATCAATCTGTCCTTACACTACTTTATGAGTCATGACTCAAACGTGACTTTTCCAGTTGAAAAGATTGTGCAGGTATTTTTAATTACCTTGATTCCCGTGATCATGGGTATGCTGCTTCGGGCCAAATTTCCAAACCTGTCGATTACAGTTAGCAGGCCCATGCGCTTACTCTCTATCGGCTTTTTAGCCATATTGTTGATATTTGCCATTTTCAGAGAACGTTCGAATTTGGTCGAATACTTTGCCAGTATTGGTACAGCAACTGCGATTTTATGTTTTTCCAGCCTGTTTATTGGCTATTGCATTCCTCTACTCATGGGCATTCCAGAGAAAATGGCACGCGCCTGTACCTTTGAAATTGGTATTCATAACACTGCCATTGCCCTCACCATTGCGATTTCGGTGTTGAACAATGTCACGATGGCCATTCCAGCGGGTATCTACACGATTTTTATGTACAGTTTCGCGACCATTTTCGGTGTGCTGATTAGCCGCCAACAAGTGGTGTATAGCAATAAAAGTCGTTTATCAGATTTGTAATTTATTTGGCTGATTCTGCTATAAAGCTGTATGCTTTTCCAAAGAAAATCAGAAGTATTAAAACAATTTTCGACAAGGAGCATACAGATGGATTCTGGCCTTATAACGATATTACTGCCGCTGGCACTTGCAATCATCATGATGGGGCTTGGTCTTAAACTGACGCCTCGGGACTTTAGCCGTGTCACTCGCCACCCCAAAGCCGTATTTATAGCATTGTTCTGTCAACTGGTTGTTCTGGTTGGTATTGCCTTTTTGCTTTGCAAGCTATTCGCTTTACCCCCCTTACTCTCAGTCGGATTGATGCTCCTGGCGGCTTCACCAGGGGGTGCAACGGCCAACCTGTTTAGCTACCTGTTCAAAGGTGACTTAGCCCTCAATATCACACTGACTGCAATCAATTCAGTCATTGCAGCGATTACCCTCCCTTTAATTATTAATTTTTCGATCATGCATTTTATGCAGGATAGTCAGCAAATCGGCTTACAATTCGGCAAGATTTTGCAAGTCTTCGCGATTATCCTGATTCCGGTTGGGATTGGCATGTTGATTCGGCGCTATGCACCAGGCGTGACAGCAAAACTGAATCGACCACTGCGGATTTTTTCCATTGGCTTTTTGGTCCTCATTATTATTGCCACACTCATTAAAGAACGAACAAATATCGGCGAATACCTGACCCAGGTTGGCCTGGCGACTGCCTTATTTTGCATCCTGAGCCTGGGTATTGGTTATCTGATTCCGCGACTGCTCAATATTAATAGCGCTCAAGCCCGCGCCAGTGCATTTGAAATTGGCATTCATAACAGCACCCTCGCCATGACCATTGCCCTGACCGTGATTGGCAGTGCTGCCGTGGCAATGCCGGCTGCAGTTTACTCTATTTTTATGTATATCTTTGCTGCAATTTTTGGCAGCTTGTTGAATCGGCTTGCACCACTCCCGGCGCAAATACCACTAACGAATCTGGATTAGATAAGCTCTGGAACGATTAAAAGGATGCTTCAGGCATCCTTTTTATTTTTGGAATGGATCAAGAAGATAGCAGCGTTGAGTCTGAACTTCCGTTACAATAGCTTTTTGAAAAATGTATAAAGGTTATTTCTGTGAAGTGGTTACAAATTCATATTACGGTTGAACAGGCTCAGGTTGATTTTACTGAGACATTACTCAGCTCGCTAGGCGCAGTGAGTGTGACTTTGGATGATGCTGAAAACCAGGATTTGCTGGAACCACTTCCAGGTGAAACACCACTTTGGAATAAAGTGATTGTGACTGGTATTTATGCACAGGAAGAAGGCGAAAAAATTGATGTTGCCGCACTAGAAACCTTTATTGGTGCACAAATGCCAGATGCTCCGATCCGTCATGAGTTAATTGAAGATCAGGCTTGGGAACGCACCTGGATGGATGCCTATGAGCCAATTCAGATTGCTGATAAATACTGGATCGTACCGGAGTGGATGGAAGCACCTGATGCCGATGCGGTAAACATCAAGCTTGATCCAGGTCTGGCTTTCGGAACAGGCAACCACGCTTCAACTTTCCTGTGCTTACAATGGCTCGGTAAGATTGATGTGAAAGATAAAATTGTCATCGATTATGGCTGTGGCTCAGGCATTCTCGCGGTAGCTGCACTTCTCTTAGGTGCGAAAAAAGCATATGCCACGGATATCGATCCACAAGCTGTACTGGCGACTCAGCAAAATGCTGAACTGAATGGCGTACTGGACAAACTTTATGTCGGACTGCCAGAAGAATTTAGAGATAAACTCGGCAATACCAAAGCTGACGTATTTGTTGCCAATATCCTGGCAGCACCACTAATGATGCTGGCTCCTGAGTTCGCAACTTTAATTAAATCTGAGGGACAGTTCGCACTTGCCGGAGTTATCGAAGAGCAAGTTGCTGATGTTACTAGCATTTACTCAAATTATTTTGATATATTAGAGGTAGAAAAACGAGACGAGCACTGGTGCCGTATCTCGGGTAAACGCCATAAGAACGAATGAGCCTATAAATAATCCATGAGTGACAAAAGAACCCATTGCCCTACCTGTTCCACCACCTATAAGGTCACAGTTGCTCAACTGACCGTTGCGCAGGGCATGGTTTGCTGTCCAAAATGTACCACTTCATTTAATGCCTTATCGCATTTGGTGACCGAAACCCGGAATTCGGTCACCGCCTCAATGTCTCACGCTCAGTCGAACTCCAGCGAATTCAGCAAAACTGATGCTCGAAATAACTCAGGTGTTTATCACACGGATCAGCAGCACAATCGTCATAGCCTGCTACAGATTTTTGATCAAAAAGTTGAACATTCCAATATTGACCTCGAAACCTATTTAAATAACCTGAATTATTTCAGTACCGAGCCGATTTCAGTCCTACCGAGCATGAACTGGGAAGATCAGGCAGAAAAGCAAACCAAACGCGGGCCAATGTACTATATAGGCTGGAGTTTACTCAATCTGTCACTGTTCAGCCTGTTGCTGTTTCAATTTTTCTGGTTCAATCCGCAATACATCAAAAACAGTCACGTCATGAATCTAGCCTTTAACAGTGCCTGTGAAGTGTTTAATTGTTCCAATCTGGAAAAATACTACACACTAATTCAGGCCAATAAAGTCAAAATCAAGGCAACAGGTAATAATGAAGCTGAGTTTAGCGGTGAGCTGATCAATTTTCATGACCGTAGCCTGGCCTTACCAATTTTAAGAATCAATCTGGAAAATCGCGGTGAAGTAATTGCAACTTATAACCTGTCCTCCGAAGAGTACCTGATTGAAAATCTGGTCAATATTCAGCGCATCCCCAAAAACAGCCCGTTTAAATTCAAATTTAAGCTTCCAGTCGATCGCAAAAGCTTTGATCGCTATACTTTGGAAATAATTCGCCCCTAATCTGCTGAGAAAGCATTAAAAAATTAAAAAAAGTTAAAAAAAATGCAGTTTTCTTGCTCACTTTTGCTTAGACAATGGTATGATACGCGCCACGAAAGCTATGTGCTGCAACTCCTCGCGACTTTTTCACAACAAATACAGTCTTGCCTAATGCGCTATAAAATTTATTGCGTATCGTGCAGATTTTTTTGTTTTGATTTTGGTCAGTAACAAAACTTTAACTATTGTTACGCTTATTTTTCGACCAAATCGCAGAGATGTGTCAAGCTACAGGCTCAATGTAATGACTAAGTTTTAGAACTTCCGTTTTAGGATCTAAAATGGAGTTCATTTCAATTTCTAGACCACTTTTATATATCACTTTACCCAAGTGATATTTGTTTTTCGGATTAATTCGCATGAATAGCAAATCTCCTATTTTTACTGCACAATCTGATGTTGCTTTACGTATCCACGTAGATCGCGCAGTTCGCCACTATTTTGCACAACTGCAGGGCGAGCAACCATCTCAGGTATACGACATGGTGCTAGCAGAAATGGAGAAACCTCTTCTATCTGTAGTTCTAGAATATACACGTGGTAACCAAACACGTGCTGCCGAGATTCTCGGACTCAACCGTGGTACTTTACGTAAAAAGTTAAAAGCTCACGGTTTAATGAGTGAATAAATGATAAAATGCTTGCGGCTTCCGCAGGCATTTTTTTTAACCTGTAAATTGCTGATTTTGTTTTATTCTGTTCCTTGAAAACTGTGACGAAGATCATGACTATTAAACGCGCTTTAATCTCTGTGTCTGACAAGACTGGTATTGTTGAATTTGCACAAGAACTTGCTGCTCTAGGGGTAGAAATTTTATCTACAGGTGGTACCTACAAATTGTTGAAAGACAATAATGTGGCTGTAGTTGAAGTTTCGGAGCATACAGGTTTTCCAGAGATGATGGACGGCCGTGTAAAAACACTACATCCGAAAATTCATGGGGGTATCCTGGCTCGTCGTGGTCTAGACGAAGCTGTGATGGCTGAACACAACATTGATGCTATTGATTTAGTCGTTGTAAACCTTTATCCATTTGCTGCAACAGTAGCAAAACCAAACTGTTCACTTGCTGATGCCATCGAAAACATCGACATCGGTGGTCCTACCATGGTTCGTGCTGCGGCAAAAAACCATGCATCAGTCGGTATCATCGTAAATGCATCTGACTACGCAACTGTAGTTGCCGAGCTTAAAGCTGAGGGTGCTTTATCTCATGCAACTCGTTTTGACCTAGCAGTAAAAGCATTTGAACATACTGCTCAATATGACGGCATGATCGCATCTTACTTAGGTGCTCGCGTAGGTAAAGAAGTAGGTCAAGCAGACAAGTTTGCACGTACTTTCAATACCCAATTGAACAAAGTTCAAGACCTTCGTTATGGTGAAAACCCGCATCAAGCTGCTGCATTCTATGTAGAAGACACAGCGACTGAAGCTTCTGTTTCAACAGCGAAACAGCTTCAAGGTAAAGAACTCTCTTATAACAACATTGCGGACACTGATGCAGCACTTGAATGTGTGAAATCATTTGCGAAGCCTGCTTGTGTTATCGTTAAACATGCAAACCCATGTGGCGTTGCAGTATCTTTAGACGGTATTCAAGCAGCTTATGATCTTGCCTATGCAACAGATCCTGAATCTGCTTTCGGTGGCATCATTGCATTCAACCGTGAATTAGACGTTGCAACTGCTCAAGCCATTGTAGATCGTCAATTTGTTGAAGTGATCATTGCACCGAGCGTTGCTGAAGGCGTTCTTGAAGTAACAGGCGCAAAGAAAAACGTACGTGTACTTGTATGTGGCGAACTTCCTGCAATTGATGCGCGTCAATCGCAACTTGACTACAAACGCGTAAACGGTGGTTTGCTGGTTCAAGATCAAGACTTGGGCATGATCACGAAAGATGATCTTAAAGTTGTGACCAAACGTGCGCCGACTGAACAAGAAATTGATGACATGATCTTTGCTTGGAAAGTGGCGAAATACGTGAAATCTAATGCGATTGTTTATGCGAAAAACCGTCAAACGATCGGGGTAGGCGCAGGTCAAATGAGTCGTGTAAACTCTGCCCGTATTGCTGCAATCAAAGCTGAACATGCTGGTTTAGTGGTTGAAGGTGCTGTTATGGCATCTGACGCATTCTTCCCATTCCGTGATGGTATTGATAACGCTGCGAAAGCGGGTATCAAATGCATTATCCAGCCGGGTGGTTCTATGCGTGATGAAGAAACCATTGCAGCTGCAGATGAAGCTGGGATCGCGATGGTCTTCACTGGCATGCGTCATTTCCGTCACTAATTAATTTTAAATCCTCCCTAGCCCTCCTTTAATAAAGGAGGGTTTTCTATATCATAGTAGAGCGAAGGGAGTCCCCCTTTTATAAAAGGGGGATTTAGGGGGATTCTATTTCAGAAGGATTTTTTTAAATGAATATTTTAGTTTTGGGTAATGGCGGTCGTGAACATGCATTGGCATGGAAAATCGCACAAGACGATAAAGTCGCTAAAGTCTTTGTTGCTCCGGGCAACGCAGGTACAGCCACTGAAAATAAATGTGAAAACGTAAATTTAAGCATTTTAGACAATGCTGCAATTATCGATTTCGCAAAAAATAATGCAGTTGAGCTTGTCATTGTCGGCCCAGAAGCCCCGTTAGTAAATGGTGTAGTCGATGCTTGCCGTGAAGCAGGTGTAAAAATTTGGGGTCCTACTCAATTTGCTGCACAGCTTGAAGGCTCTAAGGCTTTTGCCAAGCACTTCCTTAAACGCCACAACATTCCAACTGCATTCTATGACGTATTCACAGAAGTCGATGCAGCGAAAGCATTCGTTGAAAAAAATGGCGCGCCAATCGTAATCAAGGCCGACGGTCTTGCTGCAGGTAAAGGCGTGATCGTTGCCATGACCAACGAAGAAGCATTTGCTGCAATTGATGACATGCTTGCAGGCAACAAATTTGGTGACGCAGGTTCACGTGTTGTGATCGAAGAATTCCTTGCGGGAGAAGAAGCATCTTTCATTTGTATGATTGATGGCGACAACATCCTGCCAATGGCGACGTCTCAAGACCATAAACGTATTTTTGAAGGCGACCAAGGTCCAAACACTGGCGGTATGGGTGCTTACTCTCCTGCTCCAGTTGTGACAGCTGATGTGTTTGAAAAAACCATGAAAGAAGTGATGCGTCCGACTGTTGATGGTATGAAAGCAGATGGTCATGTATACACAGGTTTCTTATACGCAGGCTTGATGATTGATGAACAAGGTCAACCTAAAGTGATCGAATTCAACTGTCGTTTTGGTGATCCTGAAACCCAGCCTATCATGATGCGTTTAAAATCATCTTTGGTGGATCTGGTTGAAGCGGGTATTGCAGGTAACTTACCTGCGGACGCTGAATGGGATGAACGTAAGACCGTAGGCATAGTGCTTGCATCTAAAGGTTACCCAGAAACTTCAAGCAATGGCGATGTGATTTCAGGCTTAGACACTGAAATGACTGATGCGAAAGTGTTCCATGCAGGTACCAAAGCCAATGAAAATGGCGACATCGTGACTGCGGGTGGTCGTGTACTTTGCGTAACGGCACTTGGTAATACGATTGGTGAAGCACAAGCCAAAGCATTAGAACTTTGCCAAAAAGTAACGTTTGACGGCGTTCAATACCGTAAAGATATTGGCTACCGTGCAATTGCGCGTGAAAATGCTTAATCTTGGTTTAGGTTAAATAAAAACCCCGATTCGTTCGGGGTTTTTTAATCGTTAAAAATAGGTAAGGAACCATTGAACTCTGTAAACTCAGATTTAAAGATATTTTTAATTTTTGCTGCAATATTTTCATCAAGATCATCATGACTCCACAAGCCTAAATAATATTTTTCACCTAGAAACTCATGATATACAATCCACTCACCTGTTAATTGACCACTTTCCACTCTTAATTCATAATCATCGAAAGTATGCTTTTTAAGAACGCTCCATACTAAGCTTAAATCACTATCACCTTTTTTCTTTTCTAAGGCCCGACATTCTTGCGTAATTTGTTTCCACTTTTTATCTCTAATTAAAGGATCTAAGTACATTATTTTCATGTTTTTTAAATTACCTAGATGGAAATGTTTATGCCAAAGACCTTTTAACGGTTCATGTTTAAATGAAGTTTGTGTCTTAGTATGTGTTGTATAAACTGTAGACTCTTCTAAGACTTCAATCTCATTAATTATTTCAACAACAAACTCCTTCTTTCTCTTTAATTCCACTAATCCTTCAATAAAATACCAACTATACCTACATCCAACCAGTTGAAGCCATTTTCTTCTCTTTAAAAGCGCTTGCACATCGTAAAAAGCTTTCTCAGTCTGCTTACACCCCAAATATATTGGATTGACCAACAAACAAAAATCTTCGAATTTTAGGTTATAAATGTTAAGTTTCTGAGTATCTGACATTTTAATAGTCTTCTTCATATACTTGAGCAATTGATTCAATAGAGATGGAATTAATGAGAATATAATGAATAGAACCGTAGCATCTACTCAATATTAAATACTAAACAAAATCCATCTTCTTCAAACAATCAACTCAAAGCCTTTCTAATATGACTATTCCTATTCAAACCCCTCGCCTGATCCTCCGCCAATGGCAAGATTCCGACACTGCCCCATTTATCCAAATGTGTGCAGATGACGAGGTTATGCGCTACTTCCCTAAAAAACTCAATGCGACTGAGGCAACCGCTTTTCTTGAACGTATTCGTACTGACATAGAAACACGTGGCTGGGGACTCTTTGCTGTAGAACTCAAAGCCACAGGCGAATTTATCGGTTTTATCGGCTTACACGTTCATCCACCTGAATTTGAAATTGCCGATGCACCTGAAATCGGTTGGCGCTTGCTACCGCAATATTGGAACCAAGGCTATGCTACTGAAGGAGCCAAAGCAGTACTGAAATATGCCTTTACAACCCTGCGCCTAGAGAAAGTCATTTCTTTTACTGCATGCGTCAATACACCATCAGAACGTGTCATGCAAAACATTGGCTTAGAAAAAGTGGGAGAGTTTGATCATCCGCTTGTACCTGCCGATCATATCTTATGTAGACACGTACTCTATGAAAAACAGCGTTCGGATTATCTGTATATTCCTTTCTGTTAAAACAAGCTTGCAGTATCATGACCTGAGAAAACCAAGATCAGATCCTGCCTCGCCTAGTGAGCATGAAGGGAAGATTTATCTCGTTAATGATAGAATTTTCTTGATTTCCCAAAAATCAGATATTTTTCCTATATTTATCTATATGCATTTTTCATATTTCTATCTTACAAAATCTTATAAAGATCACTATTTATACACATCTATTAAAACTATATTTTCAATATAAATAATATATTGTTTTAATTAATATTTTCTTTAAAAGATCTTTTTTATATTCGACTAAAGAGATAAGCAAGGCTTTTCTATCCAGTATATCGAATATAGATTTATTGCTATGATATTCGCAACTTCAGAGCACCCAAACCTTGCCATGTACTTATAAAATATCTATTTTCTCTCTCCAAAATAGATCAAGCACATTAGGTTTGGGCTGCCTCTGACTTGATCAAGTTCACCAGAACTGTTGCTGCACGCTTGCATCTTCCGACTTCAAGCTCTCTTCAACCATGATCAAGCCACATACTTAGATCGTAATAAAACTCTTATTTAACACGATTTAAAAATGCTTATACTTTAAGCAAGAATAGAATTAGGACAATTTCATGAAAAAGTTACTTGGCGTTATCTTGAGTGCCTCTGTATTGACTTTAACTGGGTGTGGTAAACAGGAAGCGCCTGCGAATGATGCAACGCAAAGCAAAGATGCAAATGGTCTTCAGACTGTAACTATGGCTTCGACCGGTTCAGATGCAGACGTATGGCGTTATATCGCGACACTGCCTGAAACCAAAGCAGCCGGCATCAAACTTGATGTGAAAAATTTCACTGACTACGTGTCAATGAACACGGCAGTAGCCAACAAAGAAATTGATGTGAATGCATTCCAGTCTTATGCCTATATGGTGGCTTATAACGATGCCAACACAGCCAAAATTGCACCTCTATCTACCACTTATTTAGAGCCAATGGGCATTTACTCAAGCAAAGTAAAATCTTTAAATGAGTTTAAAACCGGTGCGACCATTGCCATTCCGAATGACGGCGCAAACGAATCACGTGCATTATTGCTTTTACAATCAGCAGGCTTGGTTAAATTAAAAGCTGGTTTTGACAATGTTAAAGGTACAACTTCTGATGTGACCGAAAATGCAAAACAAATCGTGATTAAGCCAATTCAAATGGCGACTGCAGTACGCGTAAAAGACGAAGTTGATGCGATTGTGCTGGGCAATACCCTGGCAATGGAAGGTGGTTTAAACGTATTGAAAGATGCGATTTACTATGAGCCGATTGATCAAAGCACAAAAATGAACGTCAACGTATTAGCGGTTGCAGCAGACCGTCAAAATGATCCTGTCATGCAAAAAGTGGGTGCGTTGTATCATACGCCAGCAGTAAAAGCATATGTTGATGAACATTTTGGTGGTACTAAAGTTGCGGTAAACAAACCTGTGACGTATTTAACTGAATCAAAATAGTACTATAATAGACTTTTAGAACAGGCAAGGACGATTTCTTGCCTGTTTTTTTATCCGTGATGCAGTTTTTGACACTATGATTGAATTTAAAGATATTTCAAAACAGTATGAGCTTAAGGGTCAAACCTTACATGCCTTGAATCAGATTAATCTTCAGATTCCAACCGGCAGTATTTTTGGCATCATCGGTTATAGTGGTGCCGGTAAAAGCACCCTCATCCGTCTGATTAACCTGCTTGAGCGCCCAAGTTCAGGCCGAATTATCATTAACGGAACAGATTTTACCGCACTCGACGCCAAAGCATTACGTCAAGAACGTGCCAGCATCGGGATGATTTTCCAGCATTTCAATTTAATGCAAACCAAAACCGTGGCAGCCAATATCGAAATGCCAATGAAACTCCTGGGCTGGAGCAAGGCAGAACGGGAAAAACGCCTTGAAGAATTATTAGACTTTATTGACCTGAAACATAAACGTCATGCTTTTCCAGATGAATTGTCTGGTGGCCAAAAGCAGCGTGTCGGCATTGCCCGTGCCTTTGCCAATCATCCAAAAATTTTACTCTGTGATGAAGCGACTTCTGCACTTGATCCGCAAACCACCAAATCTGTTCTACAGCTACTTAAAAAAATTAATGAAGAACAAGGCATCACTATTGTTATGGTCACCCATGAAATGGATGTGATTGAAACCGTGTGTGATTATGTCGCCGTGATGGAAAAAGGTGATGTGATTGAAACCGGTAGTACCTTACAAATATTTAGCCAGCCGCAGCACCCGACCACCAAGAATTTTATTCAGACTGTACTTCAGCAACATTTGCCGATCAATATTCTGAATAATCTGGAAAACCAGAATCATAACAGTATTTACTGCCTGAAATTCCTCGGCAGTTCGGCACAGGAAACCGTAATACAAGCGGTGATTAAACAGTTTGATATCAGTTTAAATATTCTGTTTGCCAACATGACTGAAATTAATGGCGCGGTCATTGGCCAGATGTTCATTCAGCTACTAGGTGATACGCAAGAAATTCAGACAGCAATAAAATTCCTTGAACAACACGGCGTACAAGTCGATCAGGCGGGAGTACAGGCATGAGAGATTTAATTGTACAGTGGCTGACGACGATCACTGCACCGTTCTGGAAAAGCTCCCTGTCGATAGATCAGTTCGTGACAGCGCTGCAAGAAACCTTTCATATGGTGTTCTTCGCGATGCTGTTTGGCTGTATCTGGGGCTTCATTCAGGCGATTACCCTGCTGGTGACACGTCCTAATGGAATTCTGCCGAATCGTGTGATTTATCACGGTCTCAATCCGATTGTGAATGCGCTGCGTTCCCTGCCGTTTATTATCTTGCTGATTGCAGTCATTCCACTGACCAAGTTAATCGTCGGCACATCGATTGGTACATGGGCAGCGATTGTTCCATTGACTATTTATGTCGGCCCATACATTGGTCGCCTGATTGAAACATCTTTGCTTGAAGTGAATGAAGGTATTATCGAATCTGCTCAAGCCATGGGTGCGACGCCAATGCAGATTATCTTTAAGTTTATTCTGCCGGAAGCGCGTAGCTCACTCATTCTAAACTTGACTACTGCTACCATCAGTTTGATTGGTGCAACGGCAATGGCCGGTGCTGTCGGTGCCGGGGGTATTGGTGACTTGGCGATTTCTTACGGTTATCAGCGTTTTGATACCTCTGTAGTCATCATGACGGTGATCGTATTGCTGATTCTGGTTCAGATTGTACAAAGCCTCGGTGACTGGTTATCCCGACTTCGTTAAGTTAGTTTTTTATGTATGAATAAAGCCCTCTTTTTGAGGGTTTTATTGTTTTTAATACTTACGAACCCTTTCTCATTATTTCAAAGTAAAGTCCTACAACTATTTGATACGTGCCACGGCGACAGGAAGTCGCCCGTTGGTCTGTGGCACATGGAAGTGCCATCAGATCAACAAAGGGGTTTTGTTACTTTTGCCCCGTCAAAAGTAAAAGAAAATATCTTCTAACAACTAACTAAATAATCAGCTTAAAAAATCAAATTCGAACTTGACCTAAAAGTTAGCCATTTCCCCTCATTTTCAAACTGAAACAATAAATCCCATGTTAAACTATTCAATGGTTTTAGCAGGGACTCATCTATGCACTTTGTTCATCTTGGTATTCATACAGAATTTTCGATTACTGAATCCATCGTACGGATACCTGACCTGGTCAAAGCTGCCGAAAAAGAGCAGATGCCTGCCCTTGCGCTAACGGATCTTTCTAACCTGCATGCTGCCGTCAAATTCTATGGCAAATGCCTGGGTAAAGGCATCAAGCCGATTCTGGGTTCCGAAATTCGCCTGAATTATGCCGAACATCGCATGACCTTATTGGCCATGACCAATACCGGCTGGCGCAACCTGACGGAACTGGTCTCTGAAGGCTTTATCAGTGGTCAGCAACTGGATATTCCCTGCGTTCAAAAACAATGGATTTTAAATCAGTCTGAGGACATGATTGCCCTGCTCGGCATGCATTCCGATGTGGGAAAAATGCTGATGAGTTCAAATCCGCAAAAAGCAGAACCGCTGCTGGAAGAATGGGTCGAAAAATTTGGCAATCGTGTTTATCTTGCCCTGACCCGTACCAATCGTCCGGATGAAGACAACTTCATTCTGGAAGCCGTTAAGTTGGCAAAAAAATACAATATCGGTGTGGTCGCACATAATGATGTGCATTTCATGACCCGTGAAGATTATGAAGCGCATGAAGCGCGGGTGTGTATTGCCGATGGTTACGTGCTCGGTGATAATCGCCGCCCTAAAACCTATTCACCTGAACAATATTTCAAATCTGCTGAAGAAATGACGACGTTGTTCTCGGATATTCCATCTGCGATTGAGAACACCTATCACATTGCTAAACGCTGTAATGTCACACTGCAACTGGGCAAATACTTCCTGCCCGATTATCCGATTCCTGAAGGTCATACCATTGATACCTTCTTTGCACACTTGTCCAAAGAAGGTCTGGAAGAACGCCTAAATTTCCTGTATCCGCCTGAACAACGTGATGAAGACTGGCCAGAAATCCGCAAGCCTTATGATGAGCGAATCGAATACGAGATTAATATCATTAACTCGATGGGATTCCCGGGCTACTTCCTGATCGTGATGGACTTCATTCAGTGGTCGAAAAGTAACGGCGTTCCGGTCGGTCCGGGGCGTGGTTCGGGTGCGGGCTCACTGGTGGCCTATAGCTTAAAAATTACCGATCTTGATCCGCTGCGTTATGAACTGCTGTTCGAACGTTTCTTGAACCCGGAACGTGTCTCGATGCCCGACTTCGACGTCGATTTCTGTATCGCAGGCCGTGACCGCGTAATTGACTATGTAGCACGTACCTATGGCCGTGATGCGGTTTCCCAGATTGCAACATTCGGTACTATGGCGGCCAAAGGTGCGATTCGTGATGTTGCACGCGTTTTGGGTAAATCTTATGGTCTGGCGGATCGTATCTCGAAAATGATTCCGACCAAACCTTTAGGTCTAAGCCTGCTTGAGTCGCTGGAAGCTGAACCACAGCTTAAAGATATCGTCACGAATCCATCCAATCCAGACCACGATGATGCAGCCGAAATCTGGGAAATGGCACTTAAACTGGAAGGTATTACCCGAAACACCGGTAAACATGCTGGTGGTGTGGTGATCTCGCCAACCAAAATTACCGATTTCTCTGCGGTCATGTGTGATGCCGATGGTACCGGACGCGTGGCACAGTTCGATAAAGACGATGTCGAATCTGCAGGTCTGGTGAAATTCGACTTCTTGGGTCTGCGTAACCTGACCGTGATTGAAGATGCCGTTAAAAATATCAATAAACGCATCAAAGCGGATAAACCTTTAGATATTGCTTATATCCCGCTTGAAGATAAAGACGCGTATCTGGTCTTTGCCAATGCCAACACCACCGCGGTATTCCAGTTTGAATCCGTGGGCATGAAAAAGATGCTGAAAGAGGCACGCCCGAGCAAGTTTGAAGAAATTATTGCCTTCGTATCGCTGTACCGTCCAGGTCCGATGGATCTGATTCCTGACTTTATTCACCGGATGCATGGTGGTGATTTTGAATATCTGCATCCATTGCTTGAAGGTGTACTAGAACCCACCTACGGGATTATGGTGTATCAGGAACAGGTAATGCAGGCTGCACAGTACTGTGCCGGCTATACCCTCGGTGGTGCGGACTTGTTACGTCGCGCCATGGGTAAGAAAAAACCGGAAGAAATGGTCAAACAGCGCCAGATCTTTATTGAAGGTGCATCGAAAAAAGACATTGATGAAGCCACGGCCAACCATATCTTCGACTATATGGAAAAGTTCGCTGGCTATGGTTTTAACAAATCGCATGCGGCTGCCTATGCTTTGGTTGCTTATCAGACCGCATGGCTAAAAGCGCATTATCCGGCAGAATTCCTGTCTGCGGTATTGACCTCGGAGATGCAGAACACCGACAACGTGGTATTCCTGATTGATGACTGTCGCAAGAATAATCTGGAAGTTTTACCGCCGTCAGTGAATATGTCGCTGTATCAATTCCATGCTATCGATGAGCAAACTATTGTCTATGGTCTGGGGGCGATCAAAGGCGTCGGTGAAGCGGCGATGCAGTCGGTGATTGACTCGCGTGCACAAGAAGGTCCATTCCGTGACTTGTTTGATTTCTGTCATCGTATTGACCTGAAAAAAATTAATAAGCGTACTCTGGAAGCACTGATTCGTTCAGGCGCACTGGATTGCTTAGGCATTGACCGTGCCGACCTGATGGCACAATTGCCTGAAGCGGTTCAAGCTGCAGAACAGGCACGTTCGAATCGTGAAACCGGCATCATGGACCTGTTTGGCGAAGTTGAAGAAGTTCAGCGCAAGCCCTCTAAACCGGTCAAGCCATGGGCAGATGAAGTTCGCCTGAAAGGCGAAAAAGACACACTTGGTCTGTATCTGACTGGTCACCCGATTGATGTGTATCGTAATGAACTAAAATCCTTTGTGCCTTGTCAGATCAATGAGCTGACGCCGACCCGCCGTGGTGTGACCACCGTGTTTGCAGGACTGGTGGTGGATATTGCCAATTTCCCGAACCGGATGATGATGACCCTGGATGATGGTACGGCACGGATTGAGATTTCAGCCAATCACGAACGCTTCAACCGCTTCAAAGAGATTATCCAGCTCGATAAAGTGGTGGTGATCGAAGGCGAAATTTATGAGCGTGAAGGCTTTGACCGTCCGATGGGACGCCTCACCAAAGCATTTAGCCTGAATGAAATTCGCCAGAAACGTGCCAACAGCATCAAGATCACCCTGACAGCCGAGCATTTCAGCAAGAGCTTGAGCCGTGACTTGCAGCAAATTCTGACTCCTTATTGCAATGTTGATATGTCCGCACATATTCCGGTGATTCTGTATCTGGACTATCCGTATGCCACGACTGAACTGCATCTGGGTCTCAACTGGAAAGTCGCCCCACTGGATGAGCTCTTAGCCAAATTGCGTGATTATTTTGGTAAAGAAGCGTTGCATATTGAGTATCAGGTCAAGTCCAAAGCTGCCAAAGCCGTGTCCTATGAACAGGCCAAGCCGGTGGATATTGCTCCGCCGCCTGCGGGCATGAGCATGGATGATGCACTGGAGCTGTATCAGGCTGAATCCCAGCCGCAATATTCATAAATCCTGACCTTTAAAACACCTTAAAATTGGAATCCTCATGAGTCAAATTGACAATGCTGCTGTTTCAGCACATCTCTCCCATGTGCGTATTGTCATGGTCAATACCACTTTACCTGCCAATATCGGCAGTGCCTTACGTGCCATGAAAACCATGGGCATATCCAAGCTGGTTCTGGTAGCGCCAAAAACCTATCCGCATCCGGATATTGACGCGCTGGCAGCGGGTGCAACTGACCTGATCGAGCAAATCGAGATTGTCGAAACCCTTGAAGATGCCATTAAAGACTGCCAGATTGTATTCGGCACCAGCGCACGCAGCCGTACCATTCCTTGGCCGCTGTTAGATGTGCGTCCTGCCGCAGAAAAAGCCATGACAGCTGTTGTTCAAGAGCAGCAGGAAGTCGCGATTTTATTTGGCCGTGAAGACCGTGGTCTGACCAATGAAGAACTGGCGATGGCCAATTATCATCTGACTATTCCTGTGAATACGGACTACGGCGTACTGAATGTAGCTCAGGCGATTCAGGTGATCTGCTATGAGATGCGCATGGCGACGATGAGTCAAATTGAACAGCCACGTGATGCTAAAGCGACCATGCAAGTCATTGATGGCATTGAAATGGAATGGGATGAACCCTTGGTCAATCATGCCCAGATGGAACAGTTCTATCCGCACTTGGAAAAAATGCTGGCAGAAATTGAATTTATGGATCCAAAAAATCCAAGATTATTGCCTTTACGCTTGCGTCGTCTCTTCGGACGTATACAATTAGATCGTATGGAATATCACTTACTTCGTGGTATTTTCAGCCGTGTTCAGGCATTGAACAACGGTACCTGGAAAAAATCTTCACACACATCATCACAGGACGAGGATCAAATCTAATGCTAAAACAGCTCAAAGAAGATATACAAGCTGTCTTTGCGCGCGATCCTGCAGCACGCAATACCTTAGAAGTCTTAACCACTTACCCTGGCATTCATGCGCTGATCATGCATCGCATGGCACATGAGCTATGGAATAAAGACTGTAAAGGAACTGCGCGTGCATTGTCTTCGTTTAGCCGCTTTGCCACCGGCATTGAAATCCATCCCGGCGCAAAAATTGGCCGCCGTTTCTTTATCGATCACGGTATGGGTGTCGTAATTGGCGAAACCGCTGAAATTGGCGATGACGTGACGCTTTATCACGGCGTGACTTTGGGTGGAACGACCTGGAATAAAGGTAAACGTCATCCAACGCTAGAAGATGGCGTAATAGTCGGTGCTGGTGCCAAGATTCTTGGGCCATTTACCGTAGGTAAAAATGCCAAAGTCGGTTCTAATGCGGTCGTCACCAAAGCGGTTCCTGAGAACGCCACAGCTGTGGGCAACCCGGCACGTTTTATCACCAAAGACAAACCCAAAGATGATGCTGAAGCCCGTCGCCGTGACTATGCAGAAAGTATCGGTTTCCAGCCTTATGCAGCAACTGAAGACCAGTCTGATCCGATTCTGGAAGGTATGCGAATTCTGTTGGATCGCATTCAGCAAAATGAAAAACGTATGAATAACTTGTGCAATCGTCTTTCTTTGTTAGATCCGACCTTTAACAAGCAGCAACAGGATGGCCAGCCTTTAAGCAAAAAAGAATTACAGATTCTGGAAGAAGCGCGCCGTGAATGTGAAGCGCAAACCAGCCAATCCAAGGCCTGAATATCACACTTCACTCTGTAACACGGGTTTACTTGCATGATCGTTATAGTTTTCATAGACTGACGATCATGCAATTTTTGAATAGATGTTTTAAAAATAACAGAATGGATGACTATTATGACCTTTAAGCCCTTGGCACTTGCTTGCTT
Source organism: Acinetobacter sp. (assembly GCF_049284435.1). Taxonomy (GTDB): domain Bacteria; phylum Pseudomonadota; class Gammaproteobacteria; order Pseudomonadales; family Moraxellaceae; genus Acinetobacter. Next base: position 40,947 of record NZ_JBAPXX010000135.1, read on the forward strand.
AGCATTCACAATTACTGCGTGTTCGACCACTCCTCAGAAATCTGCTGAGAAACCTGTAGATCAAGTGGTTTTTGTAGAGCCTGAACTGAGCCCACCATTTTATGCTTTAAATCCATTCAATTATAATGAACCGCCTGAATTTGAGGTGCATTTGAAAAAGGCTGCAGCGCAGCCTGTGACCAAGATGGTGGTGACGGATCCTAATGATCCATCCAAGCAATTGACCCTGGATGTGAATAAACTGATTATTCCAGTAGTAGATAGCAATACACGTTCAATGCGTTATGCAGCACTTGCCAATTCAAATGAAATCGATATCACCGAAATTGACGATTTCCTGCAAATGGTCGAAGGTAAGGCACGTCATTATCCACCACGTTTCAGCGATCGTCAGGAACGCCGTGGTTTTGAAGCCAAATTGCGTGAAGTCACCCGGCAACTGGATACTTTAGCGGCCCGTCCAAATGCCTCTTTTGATGTGTTGATGCGTGCTTTTAAAGCCAGCGTGATGGCACGTAACCTGGATCTGGGTTCAGTTTATACCACCAATTCCCTGACCTATGCCCAGCGTATTCTTAAAATTAACCCGGATGATCCTGAAGTCAACTTCTGGTTTGGTTTTGGTCTGTCTGAAGGCGGTGGTCAACGTGAAGCCATCGCTTATCTGGACAAAGCCATGAAAGCTGGAGTTCAGGAGGCTTATCTTTCTGCAGCCAATAACTATATTGCATTGGAACAGAAGAAAAATGCCACTCAAACCTTGGCGAACTATAAGGTGAAATATCCGCAAGAAGCTGAAGTGGCTGACCGCCTGATTCAGGAAATTGAGAAAAATGGCCGCTGGAATGTTTGGCAAATTCTGCAAAGTTCAATACCCGCTCCGGCTACAGAGCCAGCAACAGCACCTGTAAAGCCATAATCAAGATTCGCTTCAATTTGATTACAAATAGACTGCTACGGCGGTCTATTTTTATGGGAAAAAATTAGTAAAATACAAAACATTATCCCGCTTTATAACTTGAATTCAGTGAAAAGTTTTATGCACGAAAAAATAAATAAAAGATTAATGCTGTGCACTTTACTCATCACCAGCGTACTCAGCGGCTGTCAGGTGGTCAGTGTTAAGGAACAGGCCATTAATGTCACGCTGAACAATGAGCGTGACAGTATCTTGACCCGCGACAAGCTCAGTGAATCCAGTCTGAATGTGTTGTCCATGACAGGTCGTGAAGCCCAGATCTGTATTGACCAGCCCGAAGAATGTGTGGAAGATCTTAAAAGTATTCCCCAGATTTTAGATGAACAATTGCTTTCTACAGCAAGTGAATTATATCTGGCCAATTCCTTAAAAAATGCCAAGTCTGCCGAATGCAACACCGGTGTTTTAAACAAAACCCGATCACCGGAAAAACAGCAACAACACAAGCAGAATATCCAGAAATGTCTGGATCAGCAGCTCACTATGCTGGATAAAAGCATTCGTTATAGCTATGCCTATCTGTTTAAAACCGAACGTGCGCCGCAAGAGCGTATTTTTGATAACCGCCAGGTCCAGATTCGTGACTTTTACAACCTGGCGATTGCCCATCTGATTCAACGCTATGCTGAACGTTATGAAGCCAGACAGTCCGGCCAGCGCATTCAGGTCGGTGACAGTGTATACACCCTTGATCTGGAAAATTTTCCACAGCTGAAAAACCAGACCATTGAACAGCTGATGTCTACCTATAATATGAACTTTTCCGGCTTGCGTTCCATCACCCGCCGTGATGGTTTTGGTTCAGAATTTTTAGTGGTTTTACCTGAAGCACAGCAAACTGAGCAGGATAGAAAATATATTGTCGATCCACTCAAGCACAACTATCCAAATGGTAAAAATCCAAACATTCATTCAGCCCGCTATCTGGCGACCACCATTACTGCTGTACCTAAATCCGCAAATTCGACCGAACAGATTTTATCTACTTCAGAGTTTCACCTGAAACTATATGATCCTTATAAACATGAAAAGATTAAGATAGCTTCAAAAGAATATGCACTAGCCGCCAACTTTTCCGCACCTTACGGTTTATGGCTGGCCGAGAACAATCTGGGACGTTTAGCCTATCTGACCCTGATTAATCGCGAAGACAGTCTGAGCATGCCACACCTGTATATGCTGGAACCTTATAATCCGGACAAAAAGGTACTGGTATTGATTCATGGCCTGGCCAGTAGTCCCGAAGCCTGGATTCGTCTGACCAACGACATTATGGGTGATCCGGTATTAAGGGAAAATTTCCAGGTCTGGCAAGTATTTTATTCTACTAATATGCCGATTCTGGAAAGCCGTTTTCAAATTAATGCACTGGTTCAGCAAGGCTTTGCTCGGATTGCGAACAATGCGCCAGCCAAAAAAGATGCAGTACTGGTCGGACACAGTATGGGAGGCGTGATTGCTCGTTTGATGGTCAGTCAAGCCGATATTACTCAAGATGCATTTAAGCTGGTACAAAATACCCGCATTGAACAGTTTAAGGATAACCCACTCTTTAAAGCACGCCTGCAAATGCAGCCTATTCCGAATTTTAGCCGGGCTATTTTTCTGGCGACACCGCATCGTGGGACAGAATATGCCGACCGCTGGCATACCAAAGTGGCCCGTAAAATTATCCGTATACCGGGCGCATTTTTGGGTGCCTTTGCCGATACCCTGCAAGGTGAGATCGGGTTAAACGAATTTGTCAAAGAACTGGGACATGACCTGATTCAGAATGGCCCAAGCGATCTGAGTGAAAATTCGAAATTTACTGCATTAACAAAGGATATTCAGCCTTCTAAAAATATCAAATTTCACTCGATTATCGGTAATACGGTAGATACAAAAGACCCTAAACAGATGAGTGATGGCATTGTTTCATACGAAAGTGCTTACTTGGAAGGTGCAGTATCTAGCAAAGTCATTAAGGGTGGCCACTCGATTCAGGAAACTCCTGAAGCCGTACTGGAATTACGCCGGATTCTAAGATTAAATTTGACCGACCTTGGTCTTTATGATCCGGAATAACCTATTATCTTGATTGAGATTCACCACCGCATGTTCGCATCCGGTGGTTTATTTTTTTAAAATTGCAAATAGTGATGAATAATAATCCATAGTGACAGATCTGAGCGCTGACTTAGAGATTCATCTGGAATTTCATTTCTTTCTAAAAATTAAATTTGATAGACTTGCTGCAATACAGCTTTAAAGCTGAATTGAATCAGCAGATTCATTTCACATTTTCGATCTCCTGTGCTCCATCATGTGGGATTGGCCAGATTGAAAACGTGCTTTAAATTTTCCTGCATAGCCTATTGAGCAGTATTTGCATTTATCTCTTGTTGAAAGGATTTATTTTTAATGACCAGTTCTGAAATTATGGCTGATCTTTCTACCTTAACACCCATGATGCAGCAATACATGTCGGTGAAAATGCAACATCCGCATTCATTGATGTTTTATCGTATGGGTGATTTTTATGAACTGTTCTTTGAAGATGCACACAAGGCAGCCAAGATTTTAGGCATTACCCTGACCCATCGCGGTAAAGCCAATGGTCAGCCGATTCCTATGGCGGGTGTGCCTTATCATGCAGCCGAGGGCTATCTGGCACGTCTGGTCAAAAAAGGCGAAACCGTGGTGATCTGTGAGCAGATTGGTGAGGGCGAGAGTGCAGGCACTCGCGGAAAGGCACCCATGGAGCGTGGGGTGGTTCGGATTATTACGCCGGGCACCCTGACCGATGATGCTATGCTCGGTGCGCATCAGAGTTCGAATCTGGTGGCTTTATGTATTCAGCAGAATCAGATTGGCATTGCACTTCTCGATCTCAGCGCTGGCTTATTTAAAGTACAGCAGCAGGATTATGATCTTAACCAGCTCATGATTGAACTGGCACGTTTGATACCAAGTGAAATTCTGCTGGATGAAAATATCGCTGATCCTACATTGACCGAACAACTCAAACAGCAACTGGATATCTCTGTCACAAAACGTCCCGATGTCGACTTCAACCTGAACAATGCGCAAAAAACCTTATGTGATCAGTTTGCTGTCAGTACGCTTTCAGGTTTCGGGATTGATCATTTGCCTTTAGCCAAAGCGGCGGCTGCAGCACTGATTCACTACGCCAAAGAAACCCAGAAGACTGCGTTACCGCATATCCGTACGATTCAGCTAGAACAGAGTTCAGATTTTATTGCGCTGGATCCGGTCACGCGCCGTAATCTTGAACTGATTGAGCCTTTATTTGAACATGGGACATCTTTATTTCAGCTGATCAATGATTGCCAGACTGCCATGGGGGGACGCTTGCTCAGTCGTACCCTGATGCAACCTCTACGCGATACCGCGCTGCTGGATGAGCGCCTGGATGCCATTCAAGCCCTGCTGCAAGCTTTCCATGAAGTACCTGTACGTCTGGTACTTAAAGAAATTAGCGATATTGAACGTGTACTGAGCCGTATTGCGCTTGGCAGTGCCCGTCCACGGGATCTGGTACAACTGCGTCAGGCCTGTGCGCAAATTCCATTTTTACGCCATGCACTGCAACCGATTGTGGGTCAGCAACAGTCCAGGCTTTTAGTACAACTCAATGAAGAGCTAGGCGACTTCCATGGTTTGCATCAACGCCTGATGTCCGCCATTGTGGAAAATCCGCCCGTCCTGCTTCGTGATGGTAATGTCATTGCAGAAGGTTTCGACAGTGAACTGGACGAATTACGTCAGATTCGTGATCATGCCAGCCAGTTCCTGATTGATCTGGAAATTAAAGAGCGTGAAGCCAGTGGCATTCCGGGACTGAAAATTGGCTACAATCGCGTCAGTGGCTACTATATTGAGCTGACCCGCGCACAAGCCGAACAAGCACCTGAGCACTATATCCGCCGGCAAACCCTGAAAAATGCCGAACGTTACATCACGCCTGAACTCAAAGCATTTGAAGACAAAGTCTTATCTAGCGAATCGCGTGCATTGGCCCGTGAAAAAATGCTGTTTGAAATGCTGCTGGATGAACTCCGTCAGGATATCGGCAATTTACAGATGATGAACAGCGCCATTGCCCAGATTGATCTGATTGCTAATTTTGCCCATCAGGCGCGTTTACGCAACTGGTCGCGTCCAAAATTCAGCCCTGAGGTCGGAGTCAGTATCACTGCCGGACGACATCCAGTGGTAGAAGCCCTCAGTAAAACGGCCTTTACCCCGAACGATACGCGACTAGATTTTTCCCATCGGATGGCGATTATTACCGGTCCGAATATGGGTGGTAAATCCACCTTTATGCGCCAGACTGCATTGATCGTGTTGCTGGCTTATTGTGGCGCCTATGTTCCAGCGCAAGCTGCAACTTTAGGTCCGGTTGACCGTGTCTTTACCCGTATTGGCTCTGCTGATGATTTGTCTACAGGCAAATCGACTTTTATGGTGGAAATGACAGAAACGTCGCAAATCCTGCATCATGCCACCAGCCAGTCTTTGGTACTGATGGATGAAGTTGGCCGTGGAACCAGTACCTATGATGGCTTGTCTCTGGCTTGGGCCTGTGTGCTAGATCTGACGAAACGCATTCAATGTTTATGTCTATTCGCCACTCATTATTTCGAACTGACTGAACTGGATAAGGAAAGTGGCATTGATAACTACCATGTTACGGCTAAAGAACTAAATGGCAATCTAATTTTATTGCATAAGGTGCAACATGGCCCAGCCAGTCAGAGTCATGGCTTGCAGGTCGCCAAACTGGCGGGTATTCCAGCTGCAGTGATTAAAGAAGCGCAAAATCGCTTAAAGATTCTGGAAAAGCAGCATCAGGCCAAGCCACTGAGTCCACAGCATGATCTGTTTGCGATGCCTGAAATGATGGAGCCTGTGGAACGCATCATCGAAATTGAGAAAGAGTCGCCTGCACTGGGCTTACTCGAAGATATCGATGTGGATAGTTTAACTCCGCGTGAAGCCTTGCAGCAGTTATATGCGCTCAAAGACCTGATCAAACAGCCAAGTTAATTCTCGGTCCTAGACCTCATCTGGCATGGGGTCAATGTCCTGAATATACCGATGAATGCTGGAATTCATCGGTATGCGACCTTTTTTCAAATTTAACAGCCCTATATATAACAAATATCAATAAAAGGAATTGTTAGTTCCCCCTGTTTTTGCCTAAAATACAGCATTCGTAATTAGAACCATATTTTTTAGGTAGCTGTCGCCATGACCTTCGTTGTCACTGAAAATTGTATTAAATGTAAATATCAAGACTGTGTTGAAGTTTGCCCTGTAGACTGTTTCTATGAAGGTCCTAACTTCCTTGTGATTAACCCGGACGAATGTATCGACTGTGCGTTATGCGAACCTGAATGCCCGGCAAATGCAATTTTCTCTGAAGACGAATTACCAGAGGGTCAAGAAGTCTTTATTGAACTGAATGCTGACCTGTCACAAAAATGGCCAAATATCACACAAATTGGTGATCAGCCAGCAGACCGTGAAGAATGGAATGGTAAAGCAGACAAATTACAATACCTTGAAAAGTAATTAGTTTAAACTTTAAAAGATCAGCAAATGCTGATCTTTTTTTATACTCAACGCACACATTTCATTGCAATATTCTCCAAATTTCTCCCTATATTTAGTCTAAAATAGCGCTATTTTGTAAATATCTGATTTCTATAAATGAAGAACTTGTTAAAGGGATTATTGAGTCTTTGTATAATTCCTCTTGTTTTTGTGGGCTGTACCACGATCACAAAACAACCTGGACAGGCCACCACACCTGCTGGAAAACGGATTTACATTCCACAAGAACGTGTTCAATACGATCGTAAAGCCCACCCGAAAACTGTACCTTATGTGTATACCCATTGGGTATCGGCACTGGATAATTTGTCACGCGTGCGTGAATATGAGGTTTTTCTGGAACGTCATGGGGTTGGCAATATCATTCCGAGTTTCGAGTTAATGCGTACTGCACGTGATTGGGCCAAGTGTGGTCGTTCCCAATACATGATTCCAAGCCGTGAATTATGGGCGAATCAGATCCCGACTTTAAAAGTCTTTAAATATCTGGTTGCAGCCAATGTACTGACTGATTTTGAAGTCACATCAGTCTATCGTGACCTGCCTTTGAACCAGTGTGCCGGTGGTGCAAATTCTTCACGCCATCTGTACAACTCTGCGATCGATTTCCGTATTGGGCCTGAATATCCGCAGGCACAGGATTATAGTTATATTGAAAATACCAAGTTCAAATTGTGTCAGTTCTGGGTGCAGCATGGTCAAAGTCTGAATATGGGACTTGGAATGTATGCTTCTGGCCAAATCCATATTGATACCCAAGGTTATCGTACCTGGGGACCGAGTTTAGGCCGTAATTCTTCGATGTGTAATTACTAAGTCATCACAACCGCTCTACAAAGTTCATTCAGGACTTTGTAGAGCCTAAAAAATCAGCACCTATAGAACAATAAATTGCGCTCTGCCGCGAAAAGTTTAAAATGCACGCATCGCAATCGAGGTGCTAAGACTATGCAACAAATGTGGACAGACATTGATCACTACATTGATTCACATTTAATTCCTGAAGACCCTATTCTCAATCAAACTCTTGAGAATACCGCAGCGCACGGTTTTCCTGATCACCTGGCTGTAGCACCGAATCAAGGCATGTTGTTGCAGATGCTGATCCAGATGAACCGATGTAAACGTGTACTGGAACTCGGCACATTTGCAGCATATAGCACCATGTGGCTGGCACGTGCCTTGCCGGAGGATGGCTATATCCTGACCATTGAAGGACGTGATACCCATGCGGCAATGGGACAGGAAAATATTGATCGCGCGCGGCTTAAACAGACCGTCGAACTGAAATGTGGCCGTGCAGCAGATGTGCTTAAAGCCCTGCCTGAAGATACTGAAGCTTTCGATTTCATCTTTGTTGATGCAGATAAACAGAGTTATCCGGAATATCTGGAACTCAGTTTAAACCTGTCGCACTCAGGTACACTTATTTTTCTGGACAATGTGATTCGTGCGGGTGAAATCATTAATCCGGACAATAACAAGCCAAGTATTGAAGGCATTCGTGACATGTTTAAAGCGCTTCAAAATCATCCACGTATCTTGTCATGCACTGCTTTACAAACGGTTGGCAGCAAAGGACATGATGGTTTTGCACTCGCGATTGTGAAATAAAACAAGAAGAACAAAAATCACCCAACCACATATTTCTTATAAATAACATATGCTTATAAATATTAACCACAGAGTTATCCACAACATATGAGGATAACTCTGGTCATTTTTAAATCAAGCTGTAACAATTTACGATTAGACTTCGCGCTTGGCTATTTTATGCAATCCTCACTTCGCAACCAGTAAAGGTACTTTGGAATTCCGGAAAATCGTGGTGGCGATGCTCCCCAAGAAGAACTGGTGAATTTTACTGTGACTAAATGCACCCAACACGATCAGCTGAATTTCGAGCTCCTGTTGATAGGTCAGAATATTTTCTGCGACATCGCCATAGCGGTATTGTGGCACCACATCTAAACCGGCCTGATTTAAATATTGCAAAGGCTCATTCAGAATTTCAGCATGATCACCGATATATAACAGATGACATTGCAATAAGCGCAGCAGATCACTTTCCGCAATCCGTTTCATCATCTTGATACAGGTCGGTGAATATTCATAGGCGAAAATAAATCGTGTCGGTGGCTTAAACTGCTCTCCGACTGTCATCACGGTACAATTGGCACCACGAATAAAATTTTCCACATTGGTGCCAATCGGTTTGTTTTTTTCAGCCGAGCGTTCACCGAGCAATCCAATTACTGCGATATCATCAGGCTGCAGGATTTGGAAGCTTTGTTCCAGAAAATCACCTTTTTCCTGAATATGTGTAGTTTGAATACCGTGTTCCGCCAGAATCCGCTCGGAAATGTGTTGCAGCAGGTTATTGCTATAATCGAGGGCGATTTCACTTTGTTTTTGTTCAAGCTCGGCTAATTCTTTCAGTAACATGGCATTACTTTCAAAGCCAATAACCCCGCTGATTTCCCCCAGATGATAACTGGCCGGGTAATAATCCAAAACCTGTAACAGGACCAGTTCACGGCCTGTCTGTTTGGCAATCCATGCCGCCGCGTCTGCCAGCGCGTTTATGCATGGTGATGAGTCGATGCAGGCGATGACACGTTTCATGTTTAGCCTCTCTTCTATTTATGATAAAAATTTCTTAGTTATTTTTAACTTAGCATAAGCATTCAAAAATGTGCAGCGAAATCTGTAAGGCTTGACTTGAAATATGTTAACTTTTATGTGAACAAATAAAGATCAATATATCGAACCATCTGCTGAGTCAGTCGGTTGTATCAAGCAATTGACTTCACAAAAATTATTCACGATAGCGAATGAATTGGGCCGGATTACCGGCGACAATTGCGCGCTTCTCGACATCCTTGGTCACCATACTGTTCATTCCCACTACGGCCTGATCTGCGATTTTGATTCCGTCCTTGATACCGACATGCGCACCGAGCCACACATCTCGGCCGATCTCGATGCCTTGCGAACCTACTGGCTGCTGATAAATCGGCTGCTCCAGATCCATGCCATGATCAAAGGCATAAAGATGACAATAAGCAGCGATACGCACCTGATCATGCAGTTTAATCCCCACCCGGCCCCCATCCAGAATACAGTGATGATTGATCGCCACTTCATTGCCGATCTCTAGTGGCCCATGTAAGGTGCAATCTGCAGCAATAAAGGTATTATCACCAATGATGATTTTACGTCCCGGCTCCGCAAAAATATGTGCCAGTGGTGAAATAAAACAGTTTTCACCAATCTCGACGGTTTCCATTTCCATCAAGTAAGCCTGATAGTCTTTTTGCCATGCTTCTGCCCATCCACGATTTTTTGGCTTTAAGGACCAGTACAGCCAAGGCATATAATTCAGGCGATGTTTGTGCTGCTCACGATATTTCAATAATGGATCTACGTCAGTCATCTATCGCTTCTTCTATGATTTTGAGCTGTTCCCGGCCGCGAGTCACATCTTGAATTTTTAAGGCAAAAGGTTGAATTTGATGTAACTGAAATAAGGCGCTGACCTGTACACCTTCGGCTGTATATTCTTCCTGATAGTCAATCTGTTGCTGATTCAATTCATATTGAAAGATGGCCCACTCATTGAATTGACAGGAAAATTGCACCTTTTTCTTTTCAATCAGTTCAATTTTTTCTGCTAGCAACAAACATTGTCCAGCACAACCACCATAGGCCCGTACCAAGCCCCCTGTTCCCAGCTTGATCCCGCCATACCAGCGATTGACCAGTACCAGTACATTGGTCAGTTCATTGCCCTCAATGGTCGCCAGTATCGGACGTCCCGCCGTGCCTGAAGGTTCACCGTCATCATTAAAGCGTACCTGATGGCCAATTTTCCAGGCCCAGCATTGATGCGTGGTACTTGGATCGCGATAAGCTTCCAGAAAATCTTTCACGTCCTGCTCATTTTCAACAGGTATGGCAAAGGCCTGAAAGCGGCTTTTTTTGATGTCTTCCTCAAAACTGACCAGGCTGGCAATGGTAAATGGCATAACTTCAGGCTTTCAATTCTCACTGCTGCAGTATACCCGCTTTGCACAGACAAATAAAAAGCCTCTCCACGGAGAGGCCTGATTTTGATCGATTGTTTTACTCATTTGCTTGGTAGATATTATCGTTCACGCAAGGCTTCTTTGGCTTTGTTAAACGGCTTGATCAGATAATCCATCACTGACTTTGAACCTGTGCGAATATACACGGTGGCCACCATCCCTGGAGTAATATTGAACTCCTGCCCGGCATTATTGCTTAGCTTGTCGCTGTCGCTACGGATATACACCCGATAATAAAATTGATCCTGCTTGACTTCATCACGCAAGGTATCCGGTGAAATCATGGTCACTTTACCGTTTAGCCCGCCATAAATTGAATAATCATAGGCGCTAATTTTGACCAGTGCTTCCTGATCAGGGCGAATAAAGGCAATATCACGCGGTGAGATTCGTGCTTCAACCAGTAATTTTTCATCCAGTGGCACAATGGTCATCAACTTGCCATTTTGTGGAATCACGCCGCCCAGCGTCATCACATCAATCTCTTTGACTACACCGCGAACCGGTGATTTAAAAACAGTTCGGCTCAAAGTATCGGACTTGCCACGTACCACCTGTTGCTGGGTTTCCATATCGGTATTGGATTTGGACAGCTCTTGCCGCGCATTCACATAATATTGATTACGGATATCATTCATTTGATTACGCAGGTCATTGGCTTCACGTTTCAGACGCAACACTTCAACTTCACTGGCTGCCCCTTTGGCGACCAAGGGAGCCGGTCATTTCCAGTTCTTGCTGTACCAGTAACAAAGCCTGTTCCAGGCCTGCAACGGATTCTTGCAGATTGGCACGACGTGACTGATACAGGGCCGTTTCTTCTTTAACCAGTTTTGGATATTTCAATACATCTTCCGGGAAAGATAGTGGTGTGCCACTGACTTCCGCACGTAAACGGGCTGAAGTAGCACGTGACGAAACCAGTAAGGATTCTGATTCACCAACATTGGATTCAAAGCGGGTCGGATCAAGCTGGGCTAATACTTGCCACGCTCTACAATCTCACCTTCTTTGACATTGAGTTTAGTCAAAATACCGCCATCCAGAGACTGAATCACCTGCTCTTTGGATGATGGAATTATTTTCCCGGTACCGGTAGACACTTCTTCCAATTTAAATAACCAGGCCCAGGTCAGCAATATCAATAGGCCAATGCCGACAATCCAGATAATCACACTGGATTTAGGTAATGGCGGTTCCTGGAAGCTGACTTTGCTGGAACGTTTTAGTTGCTGTAGTCCACTCATGCACTTGCTCCCACAACCCGCTTATTACCACCCTGCGACTGATTCAGGATCTGATCCCGTGGCCCATCCATGACAATCTTGCCATCGTTCACCACCAGAATACGATCCACCAGTTCCAATACCGCACGGCGATGAGTCGCAACTACCATCGTACGATGGGTTAAATAACCTTTAAGATGATCAATCAACTGCTTTTTCTGAAACATCATCAATGGCGGCGGTCGGTTCATCCAGCAGCAAAATTTTTGGCTGACGGATCAACAGCCGTGCCAATAACAAGGCTTGACGCTGTCCGCCCGAGAAGCCGACACCGCCCTCTAAAATGATATGATCCAGTCCTTCTTTTTTCTCCTGTACAAATCCCAGTGCACCGGTAATTTGTAAGGCTTCCAGAATTTGCTGATCGGTGGCCAACGGTGCACCCAAACTCAGGTTTTCACGAATTGAACCATAAAATAGCTGCGAGTTCTGATTCAGCAAGCCCATATCACGACGTACATCTGACGGGTCAATCAGGGTCAGATCAATACCATCCAGCTTGACCTTGCCCTGTAACGGTGTCTGCATCCCAGACAAGAGCTGCAACAAGGTCGATTTTCCTGCGCCGTTACGGCCCAGAATCGCAATTTTCTCCCCGGGCTTGATTTCCAGTTTGGGAATCATCAAACTCGGTTTCGGATCATCATCACCATATTTAAACACCACACCGTTGAGCTCATAATGCCCATCCAGTGCTGGCCGGTGAATCAGGTGCGAATAGTCCGGCTGGTCCACCGGTTTTTTCATGCGTTCATCCAGGCCGGCTTTAGCAACTTTAGCCTGTTGCAAGCGCCCCAGCACGCCCGTAATTTGTGAAATTGGTGCCAACATACGTGAAGAGAGAATCGAACAGGCAACCAAAGCACCCGTGGTCATGTCACCCTCCATCACCGCAAAAGCCCCGACCAAGACCACAATTTTACGTTGCTGCATGCTGACATCAGCCGACACTTCATTCATATGATTCCATTGATTCTGGAAACGCGTTTCAGCCCTTAATAGCTTGATGTCTTCAATTCCTTGTACGGCTTCTACCAACAAGGCATTGCGGATGGCAGATTCGCGCATGCCCAATTAATTGCGCCAGCTGTGCCAGTTTTTTCTGCGCCAGAATTCCCGGAAGAATCATTAAGGGCACAACGAGTAACATGACCCAAAAAAGATTGCCGCCAATCACCCAGAAGATGCCTAAGAACAGGAAGAAGAATGGCAGATCCGCAATTGCTGTAACTGTGGTTGAAGTCACCAGTTCGCGCACGCCTTCCAGCTCGCGAATTTGTGAAATAAAAGTTCCTGTGGATTTGGAACGTTCACTATTTTTAATTCTTAATGAATGACCAAAAACCCGGTCAGAAATTTTTAAATCCACCCGTTTACCAATAATGTCTGACAGATAGATCCGCGAGACACGTAAAACAAACTCAAAAATCGCGGCGATCAGCACACCACCTGCCAACACCCATAAAGTCGGAATGGATTGTAATGGAATGACACAGTCATAGACATTCATCGAGAAGACTATCGTGGCCAATGCCAGAATATTGGCAATTAAAGATGCAAACATCACATCGATATAGCGCTTCCAGTCATTCAGGACAATCGACCAGAACCAGTTTTTCTCAAAGGGTTTGATATATTCATCCACCCGCGCATCTGGAACTGAAGATTCAGGACGTAGGACATAAAGATGCTTTATACCAACCCCTAATTGTTCAACTGTAAAGCTTTGAGATAAACCTTCATCACCACTGAGCTGAATGCTGACATTGCCCTGCGTGTCGATGCGTTCGATCACGCCTACATCTCCACTATCGAATTCAACCAGTAAAGGCAAACGCCATGGATTCAGTAGGCTGCGGTCAAATTTATTTTTACGGACATTTAAACCCATCTGGCGACTGACAATCTTGAGCATGTCATCGATATCATGATGCTGGTTCCAATCCAGTTGTAGGCGAATCCGCTCCTCAGAAGGCTCAATACGGTAATGCCGGGCAATATTTAAAACTGCCTGAAGCCAAGGTTGATGATTTATTATTGTAGTACTCATGGCTGAACTTCAAACCCCTGAATAGAAATGCTGTTAAGCGCGTAAATATCCCATGTACGGCCCGTGACCTGAATGTACTGTACGATCGCCGAATAAATATCATAGCGTGCCGCTTCAATTTCCTGCGCTGCACTATGAATGGCTTGCTCTGCATTCAGCAAATCCACCACGGTTCGGGTACCCAATTTATATTGTTCTTGATACAGCTCTTTGGTGCGTACCGTGGTTGCTCGGCGCTGGGATAAAACCCCCATTTGTTTTTGTTTATTTTCAATCTGCTCGCGGATCAAGCGCACCTGATCCAGCACATCCAGATAGACCGTATTGACCTGTGCGCGTGCAGCTTCTTCGGCATAACTGGCGGCACGGGTCTGTGAACGTGTTGCACCACCCTGATACAAATTACTGCTGGCTTCAATCATGACTGAATTATAAAAGCCATCATCTTCATTATTATTTGGATTCCGTCCATTCATCGCCTGACTTAGACTGCCTTTGAGACTGATGGTCGGATAAGGACTTAGCCGCGCCCGATCTTTTTGCAAACGAGCAACATTGACCCCGGCATGTGCCAGAATCATGTTCGGAATCTGGGTAAATTCCGGATCTTGATAAAGATCGGCCTGTGCCACAATACGCTCAGGAATATCCCATTCAACGGCAGATACATCAAATCCTAGCAAGGTACGCAAGCGTTGTTGATATTGTCTGAGCTGGGTCTGCTGTACAATCAGATTTGATATTGTGCTGCTTCCAGGTTGGACTGCGCCTGAATTGGGTCGGCCTGACTGCTGATTCCGGCGCGGGCACGCAAATTGGCAATTTCTGCAATCCGTCCAATGCCCTGAATCTGCTGCTGGGCAATCTGGGTTGCTGATAGCGTTTGATATTCACTATTGCATCAGCCACTTCTAATGCGATCTGATCCAGACTGACCAGCACCCTTGCCTGTTCTTCTGCCAAGCGGGCTTCTTCCACACTGACATTGGTTTTAATTTTGCCAAAGTCATACAGCATCTGGGTGGCATTCAAAGAAACGATTTGACGTCCACGTTCACCGGAAGTGAGGTCATCTGTCCCGATACCACCGGATAATAACCCGATCTCGCCACATCAATATTCGCGGCCTGGGCAGATAATGTCGAAATACTCTGGGTGATTTCAGGACGTCGCTGCACTGCCCGGTGTAGGCTTCCACCAGATTCATTTTTTGTGGAATGCCAGCTGTGATCGTAGGACTTAAAGCCGACTGTCCTGACTGTGGCCGGGTAATCTGTCGCAGCTCAGCTACTTTTGATATATCTAATGAATAATGACCGAGCGAGGTAATATCAATGGTATGTGCTGACCGTGTCGGTTTGGGTGCAATCAGCTGGCCTAGGCCATTCTTGAGATTGGCAAAATAATGGGGGTGAGCTTTCTGCATGCCCCAAAGACACAGATAAAGGCAAAAGAAGAAGTATCAATCCCCTTCTTTTTTGATCTGTTTTCCCCTGATTTTTTTTAAAGTGTTCTGCCCTAAATCGCATAATTATGTAATGTTTCTTGTTTTAGCCTAACAATATATCAAATCCCTTTAAAAGAAATCTTTTTCACTTTGATTTAATCAAAAAAAACCCTGCATCCGACAACTGGCGTCTGATGCAGGGTTTTTATATAAAGCAGGATTATTTAAACAGTGAAATCATCACCCAGATAAACTTTTCTCACGGTCTCATTCGCCAGGATTTCTTCTGGTGTACCTTCAGCAAGCAATGCGCCTTCACTGACAATATAAGCATGCTCACAAATCGCCAGCGTTTCACGAACGTTATGATCGGTAATCAGCACCCCAATTCCGCGATCTTTCAAGGTCGTAATAATATCCTTAATATCTCCGACCGAAATCGGATCGACACCAGCAAAAGGCTCATCGAGTAGCATAAATTTTGGGTCGGCCGCAAGTGCACGTGCAATTTCGGCACGACGTCGCTCACCACCGGAGACACTCATACCCAAAGAATCTTTAATATGAGTGATTTTAAAGTCTGCCAATAGCTCCGCCAGACGTTGCTGACGTTGTGCCTTGGTCATATCTTTACGGGTTTCCAGAATCGCCATAATATTTTCTGAAATCGTCAGTTTTCGGAAAATCGAAGCTTCCTGCGGCAAATAACCAATTCCCTTACGTGCCCGTTCATGCATTGCGAGGTCGGAAAGATCCAGATCATCCAGATAGATTTCCCCCTTATCCATCCGCACCAGACCGACCACCATATAAAAACTGGTGGTTTTACCGGCGCCATTTGGTCCCAGCAACCCAACAATCTGGCCACTTTCCATGCTGAACGACACATCTTTCACTACCCAGCGTTTATTATAGTTTTTCGCCAGATGTTTAATGGTGAGGGTTTGAACCTGCTGCGATTGCTCCATTAATCACGCGCTCCTGGGAAGGATCTTGAACTAGAGGGTGGAATCACGATTTGTACACGGCCAGACGATGAACCGGTTTTGTTTGGTGTTCCGGTGGCTTCGATATCGCCTTTGTTCATGCTGTATTTTAAAGTCGCACCACGAATACTGGCACTATCCTGTTGCAGGAAGGCATTACCTGACAAGGTAATAATCCCGGTTTCAGCATTATAGACAATTTTTTGCGCCTGACCTTTGGCAAGACCTTTGGCCGGATCCACTTTTTGCTGGAACTGTGCCGGGCTGCCTGTCGCCGTAATCAGGCTGATCTGGCGCTTATTGTTCAGATTGGCCACAATCGAGTTGGCTTGCAGCTTCATGGTGCCCTGTTCAATAATGACATTGCCCGAATACGTCGTCACACCCGTCCGCTCATTGAAAGTTGCCCGGTCAGCCAGCAAAGTGATTGGCTGGTTACGGTCAGATGGCAGGGCAAAAGCAGCGATTGAACCGAGTCCAACCACAGTCGCCAGCGTCATACGCTTCAGGAAAGTGTGCATCATTTTGGCTTTAGGAGTTTGGTTCATACTTTCCTCGAATATTAAAGAATTCGTATTGACCATCATTAAGATTGGCTTTAAGACCCTGGCTGACAAATTCAGCCTGTGGAGATTCCACAATCACTGTCTTGTCTGTTTCAATTTCACGTGTTTTCGGAAAAGCGGTCAGTTCTTCAGTACGAAACTGCATTTTCCCATTTTGCATGATTTTGGTGGCGAGCACTTCTTGAGAGAGTACAACTTTTGTATTGTCATCATAACCATGCGCCATTTTGGCAAAGAAAGTCGCATCGACTTTACCATTGTCATAGGTCGATGCTCGCAGATTTTCCAGCTTTGAGGTTTTTAGTCGCAGGTTCTGCTCAAGTCGGTCCACTTGGGCACGAACCGACACTTGGCCTACTTCATCCGTCTGGGTTAAGTTAATATTTTGAGCGGAATAGGTCATGCTGCGCGCAGAGTCTGCCTGCAGCTTGTTGCCCTTGCCACTGTAATAGTAATAACCACCACTTATTGCGGCAATAATCACAGCCGTAATATATAAAACTTTAGTATCCATAAGCGGTGTACTTAATCCAAAAGATATGACTTATTAATAAGGCGCACGAGTATATTTTTCAAGTAACTCTTGGTACATGCCTTTGGACATTAACAGCATATCGCAGATTTCACGCACCGCACCACGTCCACCTTGGGCTTGAGTCACCAGATCGGCACGGCGGCGAACTTCAACATGACCATTAGGCACGGTCACTTTCATGCCGGCAATGGCAAAAGCAGACAGATCAGGCCAGTCATCGCCCATGTACAGGCAATCTTCAGGATCAATATTGAGCTGCGCACAGGCTTCACGAAGTGCTGTACCTTTATCTTCACGGCCCTGATAGACCAGATCAACACCCAGATCCGACATACGCTTTTCTACGATATTGCTTTTACGTCCGGTGATAATAATCACCTTGATCCCTGCTTGCTGAACCAGTTTCATGCCCAAACCGTCACGAATATCAAAGGATTTGATCTCATCGCCAGTATTGGTCAGCGTTACAAAGCCATCACTTAAAATACCATCTACATCAAGCACCAGCGCTGCAATATGACGTGCTTGCTCTAATAATACATAAGATGCCATTTATTAATTTACCCCAGCCTGAATCAGGTCATGCATACTAATCACGCCAATGACTTTATTGGCATCATCAACAACTACAAATTGATTAATTTTATGTTCATTCATACGTTCCAGTGCGACCACTGCACGTGCTTCCTGAGAAATGGTCAACGGATTTTTGGTCATCACGTCCTGAATAGCCAGATTGACGTCAAAACCTTGCTGCTTGTCAATCAAACGACGCAAGTCACCATCGGTAAAAATCCCCAGCAACATATCATTTTCATCGACCACTGTGGTCAAGCCCAGGCGCTTGTTGGAAATTTCGTACAATACTTTATTCATGGCGGTATCTGGCGAGACTTTAGGTAAATCTGCACCAGTACGCATTAGATGTTTCACATGCAATAACAGACGCTTACCCAGCGCACCTGCAGGATGTGAACGTGCAAAATCATCTGAGGTAAAGCCGCGAGCATCCAGTAAAGCTACCGCTAAAGCATCACCTAATGCCAATGTTGCCGTCGTTGACGATGTCGGTGCTAAACCCAGTGGACAGGCTTCCTGGATATTACCCAGCGTCAAAGCTACATCAGCATTTTGTGGCATTGGACCACGATCATCACCACTGATGGTAATCAGCGGAATTTCCAGATGCTTGATCAGCGGCATCAGCATCATGATTTCATCACTCTTGCCCGAGTTTGAAATCGCAATCAGTACATCACCTGCCACCAGCATACCCAGGTCGCCATGACCGGCTTCACCTGGATGCATAAAGAATGAAGGAGTTCCGGTCGAAGCAAAGGTCGCCGCCATTTTACGGCCAATATGACCTGACTTGCCCATTCCGGTAATCACCAGACGGCCAGTACAATGTAGAATAATTTCACATGCCCGGCTAAAACGGTCATCAATCTGTGTTGCTAAAATCTGTAGTGCATTTTCTTCAATGCGCAGTGTTTCAAGTGCGACTTTCTGGAAATCTAGTTGATTCGCTGTTTTTTGTGGATTCAAAGCCTGTTTACCTACGCTAAGGACAGAGAAAAACTCTGGTTTGATGGGCATAATTTTCGCAATTTTAGCATAGCTATGCAATTGTAAGCTTTCTAAATGTAGAAGATTCGACGGATTTTTAATATATTCCGATTGTATTCAACTTGCACAATCTGGTATCTCCCTCTCTACATTCGCTCCATTTTTAAAGCGGTTAAATGCGCTTGTTTTTATTTTTATAGAAACACGCTTACTCTATCCGAAATAAGTTTGGTTCAAATCAGACCAGACTCATTCAAATATAATTCAATCATACTGGCAAACACTGCCTCTGAAAATGTAAGCTCAATATCGCTATTTCACTTCCTGAACCTCTTCTTTCTAAATCACTCTCGTCGCCTAACTACCCTAAATAACTGAGGCTTTTTACGCTTTTATCTTTATGAATAATTATGCTTGGGTTAAGATGATTCATCCTTTTATTTGAAGTCTTTTGAACAGCTATGCAACCATTTGTTCTATATAACTCAGAGCAACGCAAAAAAGTAGAATTCGTACCTCGTGTTGAAGGTCAAATTGATCTGTATGTCTGTGGTATGACGGTTTATGACTACTGTCATATTGGACATGCACGTACAGTGGTTGCATTTGACTATATTATCCGTTTCCTGCGTAGCCAAGGCTGGAAAGTCAAATATGTGCGTAATATTACGGATATTGACGACAAAATTATTAAACGTGCCAATGAAAATGGCGAAAGTATCTCCGAGCTAACCAGCCGCTTTATTGATGCAATGAATGAAGACTTTGCCGAACTGGGCTGTCTTGCGCCTGATGCAGCACCAAAAGCAACAGATTATATCGATCAGATGCAGGATATGATCAGCAACCTGGTCGACAAAGGTACGGCTTATCCATCCAATAATGGGGATGTCTACTTTGAGGTCGAGAAGTTTGCCAAATACGGTCGCCTTTCTGGCCGTAAACTAGAAGATATGCAAGCCGGCGCGTCTGAACGTGTCGATGTTGAAGTCGAAAAGAAACATCCGTTTGACTTTGTTCTGTGGAAACATGCCAAAGAAAATGAGCCATCATGGGCATCACCTTGGGGCAATGGCCGTCCAGGCTGGCATATTGAATGTTCAGCGATGTCGACCTGCTGCTTGGGTAATCATTTCGATATCCATGGCGGTGGTGCTGATCTAACCTTCCCGCATCATGAAAATGAAATTGCACAATCTGAGGCAGCAACCGGTGAACAGTATGTGAATTACTGGATGCATGCAGGATTCATTAATGTCGATGGCGAAAAAATGTCGAAGTCTTTAGGCAATTTCTTCACCATTCGCGACGTGATTGAAAAATTCCATCCGGAAGTGGTGCGTTACTTTATTATCTCTTCCCATTATCGTAGCCCGGTGAACTATTCGGATGTTGCCTTAAAAGAAGCGAAAAATACCTTGTCTCGTTTTTATCATTCATTCAAAACCTATCAGGCGGTTTATGGTGATCATCTGGTTGACACGCTAGATGATGCTTTTGTTGAACGTTTCAATGCTGCTATGCGTGATGATTTCAATACGCCTGAAGCAATTGCGGTATTGTTCGAAATCAATAAAGAGCTGAATCGTGCCGTGAAAGAAGAACATGCGGAACAGGCAGCGATTTATTACGCAACTTTACGTCACCTGACCAATATTCTCGGTCTGGTACAGCAAGATGTAGATGAATTCCTTAAGTCTGACATTGGTCAGGAAGCTCTAGGGTTGTCACCTGAACAAATTGAAGATTTGATTCAACAGCGTCAGGATGCCAAGAAAGCCAAAGAATTCGCACGTGCGGATGAGATTCGTCAATCTTTACTTGATCAAGGTGTTGTTCTTGAGGATACCCGTCAAGGTACTGTCTGGCGTCGTGCTGATTAATTAATCAAACAGATTTGTAGAGAGTTGACACCGCTGTGGAATTCTCTATAATTCACCTTATTGCGGGAATAGCTCAGTTGGTAGAGCATAACCTTGCCAAGGTTGGGGTCGGGAGTTCGAGTCTCCTTTCCCGCTCCAGAATACGAAAAACCCTTATCGAAAGATAAGGGTTTTTTTATTGTATTTAAAAAATTTCATTGATAAAAAGCATATCTCAAATCACTTATTCATCCTCTTTCACCTTGACAATTTTTTTGGGTTATTCATGACAAAGTGCTATTGTGGATAAACTTTAAAACTTTCAATCCCTTTCATAACGATATCGTTTCATGACTTACAAATTGAATGCTCGTCATCTAATTCTAGATCTTTTATATGCCTCTAAAAACTCTACCCTGTCTATTAAGCGGATATTAACTGCTGCTGAATTATTGGGTATATCTAACAATGGTATCCGTGTCGCTGTAGCCCGATTAAATCAGGAAAATGTAATCCAATCTATAGAGCGCGGCGTGTATCAATTGTTAGAGAAAAAATTTGATACTTCTTTTATCAGCTTAAACAAACATCCTGATATGCAAACGGCGACCACGTGGCACGGAAAATATGTATTGGTCTATACCGGTGCTTTGGGGCGTGTAGACCGTACGGCATTATCTAAAAGAGAAAAAGCACTACGTTATTATGGTTTTCAGGAATTAGAGCAAAATGTTTTTATTCGTCCCGATAATTTAACGCTAAACCTAAGTCCATTAAAAACAGCTGTAATCCAGTTTGGATTAGATCCTGACGCACGTTTTTTCCAAGTCAGTCAACTGGAAAGTGAAACCGAAGTTCGTGATTTATGGGATATCGAAGAGCTACATCAGACCTATAATGTAGTACAGCATGATATCAACGCCTGGTTTGAAAATTACCAAAATCTGACTTTAGCAGAGGCTGCAAAAAGTGCCTTTTATCTAGGTAAATCTGCCCTATTTAGTTTGCGTGCTGACCCCTTACTTCCTGCAGAATGGATAGACACCGATGCTCGACAACAATTTGAGCTCGCAGTCCGCAAAATAGAAAAACAGGGGCAACTTTTATGGCAACACTATTTTAAAGACCAATGGGTCTAATTTATTTCTTTTTTATACACAAAAATAAATTGACTGTAATATTTCATCCAAATATATTGAATACAGCAATAAGAACTAAATATAGGCAGAAGAATGAACAGTAAGGTCAGTGTCACAGAACTTTTTAGTCGTGTTGAAATTAAAGAACTCACCACGACCTCAGACTTGCATGGTGCTTGGGCAGTAGGTTCAACCTGGACCGTAATTGTCATGACCTTTGGCACGGTAGCCTATAGCTGGGAATATTTACCTACGTGGGGAAAAGTCCTGATATGTGCATTGGCATTGGCCATTTTGGCTGGCCGTCAGCTTGCGCTGGCCATACTGATGCATGATGCTTCGCACCATAGCTTGTTTAAAACCAAATGGTTAAATATCCATCTGACCGATTGGCTCTGTGCACGCCCGATCTGGAATGATGTTAGCAAATATCGTCCCTATCATTTGAAACATCATGCTAAAACCTCACAACCTGATGACCCTGACTTAGGGTTGGTAAAAAATTTTCCCATTACGCAAACATCATTATTCAGAAAATTCTTTCGTGACCTGAATGGACAGTCTGGACTTAAGTTTCTTTCAGGTCGGGTATTGATGGATCTGGAACTCTTGGAATGGAGTGTCTCCAACGATCCCAAACCAATTCCGCGTGGTGATCGTAGCAATCTAGAGTTAGCGAAAAACTTGCTTAAAAATAGTTCCGGTATGCTGATCTCAAATGCTGCAATTTTTTCTGCACTTTGGGCCAGCGGCCATCCTAAACTGTATTTATTATGGCCTCTCGCCTATATCACTCCATTCCCCTTGTTCATCCGCATCCGCGCCATGGCTGAGCATGCGGGCCTAGAAACCAGTCATTTCGCCCTCAGCAATACCCGAACTACCCGTGCAGGCTGGCTGGCGCGTGCTTTTGTTGCGCCAATTCATGTCAACTATCATATTGAACATCATTTAATGGCCTCTGTTCCTCATCAAAAGCTGGCAAAAATGCATCAGATGTTAAGAGAACGTCAGTATGTCGGTGCTCCGCCAAGTTATCTGGATGTGATTCGCTCACTTTTAAAAAAATAATCAATTTTCCGGATGCTTAGATTAGTCAATTTCAATGCTGATGGGTTTCAGCATGTGAATGCTGATGTAAGGATTGTCCTCGATGTTCTGGTGGGCAATCTTCCGCTTCAATCTGCAAAGTCATCTCGGTAATATGATGTTCATGGTTGAGCATCTCGAAAGCCTGATGACGCAGTTTCCGATAATCCACATTGGGCGCAACCAGATGCACGGTCAGCATGACTTTTTTGGAGGTAATTGCCCAAACCTTGAGCTGATGAATATCCTGTACCCCTTCGAGCGCCAAAAGATCGTGGCGTAATTTTTCAATATCAATTTCATCCGGCACACCTTCAAGCAGAATATTGATGCTCTGTTTCAGCAAAATCCAGGTTCTTGGCAATACCCAAAATCCGATCAATACCGCAATCAGCGTATCCACCCACATCCAGCCAGTAAAATAAATCACCAGTGCCCCAATAATCACCCCGACTGATCCTAGCGCATCACTCAGCACTTCCAGATAAGCGCCTTTTACATTGAGACTTTCCTGACTACTGGATACCAGAATTTTCATGGAAATCAGATTAATGATCAGCCCCAAGGTGGCCACGATCATCATGCCTAGGCTCTGGATTTCCGGCGGATGACTCAAACGCTGATAAGCTTCAAACAAAATATAAATCGCAACCACAAACAGCATCACGGCATTAAACAGAGCAGCAAGAATTTCAAAGCGCTGATAACCAAATGTCCGTTTATTGTCTGCCGGTTTTTGCCCAATTTTGATAGCTACCAGTGCAATAGCCAGTGCAGCAGCATCGGTAAACATATGCGCAGCATCAGAGAGTAAAGCCAGACTTTGGGTCAGGAAACCGGCAATTACTTCCACAATTAAAAAAGTGGTGGTTAATGCCAGCGCTATCGATAATTTTCTGGCATTGTCTGCAGTCACGGCGACATGACTATGCTCATGATGATGTGAATTCCCCACCGGCCACTCCTTCATTATTCTCAACGAGGAAATGCATCTTCAGCATATTTCAACTTTTGTTCTCACTCATATTACGCTTGATTTTTATCTCTTTAAGTAGGTTTTTTATGAACCGTTTATGAGATTTAAGGGATGAGAGCTTTGGCCTTTTCATTCTCTGCCAGCCAGGCCTGTACCGAAGCACGCTTAAAATTATGCTCGACATATTCTATTATTTTCACAGGAAGTTTCACCTGATGACTCAGCAGACGATGCAACATAAAGGCCAGATCAAAGTCTACAATTGACCAGTGTTCAGTCAACCATATGTCCTCCAGCATATGTTCTGCCACATTCACCAAGCGTTGAATTTCTTTAGTTATCGAAGCTGTAAGAGGTGAAGATATTTTTGCTGGATGAAATACCGAATCGGAAGGCATTTGCTGACGGATTTGCATAAAATCGGTTTTAACCAAGGCTTGTATGGCGCGACATTTGGCTCTGGCCTGAATTTCCTTTGGATATAATGCGGGATAACTTGGAGCTGGAAAGGCATCTTCCAAGTATTCAGTGATCGCCCATGATTCAAACAGGCTAAAGTTATCTACTATTAAACACGGAACTTTAGCACTTGGACAAATGGCTTGATAAGCCGCAGATTTCTGTTGCTGCTGATCTAAATCAATCACGATTTCCTGAAAATCTAAACCCTTTTCTTTTAAAGCAACATAGACCGACATGGCATAAGGGCTGATTCTATTTTTATCGACATATAAACGTATATTCTGCATATCCTTGTTCCTGATGCTCTTGTTGTTTTTATTCAGTACGGTAGCCTTACTCTACTCTCTTTCCTATACAAAAGAAAAAAATGAACTGCTTCATGTAGCGTTCACACGAAAATGTTTACACACTTGCCGATAGCGCAGCGATGTTCATTATTTTCTATTTTGCACGTGATGTGGGGCATAAAGCCTTTTATTTTGCTTTTGATTCACGTTAAATTAAATCATTCTCTTGATATCAAAAAACTATGCTGAACTTAGCCCACCTTCCCGATACCGTGTATGCCATTCAACATGTGGCTTTCGAAGACTTAGGTGCTTGGGAAGATATTTTTTATCAGCTCGGGTTACGTGTGCGTTATTTCGAAGCTGGTATCGATGATCTCACCAAGGCTTTTGAGCATTCCGGTTTAACAATCATTCTCGGTGGCCCGATTGCAGTCTATGAAACTGAGGATTATCCTTTTTTACAACAGGAAATGGATTTACTTAAAGTTCGTCTGGAAAAGAACTTACCGACTTTAGGCATCTGTTTAGGTGCGCAGTTAATTGCTGCTGCATTGAATGCTAAAGCCTATCCAGGAGATGTAAAAGAAATTGGCTGGTCTAAACTCAGTCTTGCTTCTATTGAAAATAAT